>JABFWC010000316.1 GCA_013362385.1 Pseudarthrobacter sp. | reverse complement strand
GCCAACTTCCCGGGCGGCCTTTTCCTCACAATTGTCGGGGTCACCTACCTGTTCGCTATCGCCCAGAACAACGGCACCATCGACCTGCTGGTGCGCGGCGCGGTCAAGCTGGTAGGCAGCCGCGTGGCCCTTATCCCCTGGGTGATGTTCGCGATCACCGCCGTCATCACGGCCGTCGGCGCATTGTCCCCGGCCGCCGTCGCCATTATCGCCCCAATCGCGCTGAGCTTCGCCGGGAAGTACAAGATCAGCCCGCTGCTCATGGGCATGATGGTGATCCATGGCGCCCAGGCCGGCGGTTTCTCCCCGATCGCCGTCTACGGCGTCACGGTCAACGGCATCCTCGCCAAGACCGACCTCGCCTTCAGCCCCACCGCCCTGTTCCTCTCCAGCCTCATCTTCATCTTCCTCCTCGCGCTGGTGCTCTTCGTGGTCCTCGGCGGCCGGAACCTGGTGTCCACGAAGGTGGGGCAGTTCGTGGAGCAGGCCGCTGAGGCCCGCATGTCCGTCAGTGTCGGCGCCAAGGCAGCCGGCGGCGATGTTGCCTTCAAGGGCGCCGGCTCCGGCATGTACGGTCCCCGGGACCCCGCGGGCGACGGCGTCGCCGCCACCAGGGAGCGCAGGGAGCGGATCCCGCAGCTGGTCACCATCGCCGGCCTGATCGTGCTCGCCGTCGTCGCCCTGGGCTTCAAGATGGACGTCGGCTTCGTGTCCATCACCATCGCCATCGTGCTGGCCCTGGTCTCGCCGGCAGCCCAGAAGGGCGCCATCAACAAGATCAGCTGGTCCACCGTGCTGCTCATCTGCGGCATGCTCACGTTCGTCGGAGTGCTGGAGGAGGCGGGCACCATCAAATTCGTCTCCAGCGGCGTCGCCGGCATGGGCATGCCCCTCCTGGCCGCCCTGATCATCTGCTTCATCGGCGCCGTCGTCTCCGCCTTCGCATCCTCCACCGCCATCCTGGCTGCGCTCATCCCGCTGGCCGTGCCGTTCCTCTCCACCGGTGAGATCGGCGCCGTCGGCGTCATCTGCGCCCTCGCCGTCTCCGCCACGATCGTGGACGTTTCGCCTTTCTCCACCAACGGCGCCCTGGTGCTGGCCAACGCGCCGGAGGGCGTGGACAAGGACCAGTTCTACAAGAAGATCCTCGGCTACAGCGGGATCGTTATCGTCGCCGGGCCCGTCCTGGCCTGGCTTGCCCTGGTGGTGCCCGGCTGGCTCTAGGCCGGCATCCCGCGCCCACCCCACGCATCCCGTTCCAAGCAAAGGAAGCAGCCCATGAACACCGCCGACCGCAAGCAAGGCCCCCTCGCCGGGCACACCGTCGTCGACCTCAGCCGCGCGCTGGCCGGACCCCACGCAGGCATGATGCTGGCGGACCTGGGTGCCCGGGTCATCAAGGTGGAGAACCCCGGAACCGGGGACGACACCCGCGGCTGGGGCCCGCCCTTCGTGGGACCGGAGGATGACCTCCAGTCCACCTACTTCATGTCATGCAACCGCAACAAGGAATCCATCGGCCTGGACCTGAAAAGCGGCGACGGGCACGCCGTGCTGCGCGGGCTCCTGGAGCGGGCCGACGTGGTGATCGAGAACTTCCGGCCCGGGGTCATGGACCGGCTGGGCTTCTCCACCGCGGCAATGCACGAACTCAACCCGCGGCTGGTGATCCTGTCCATCACCGGCTTCGGCCACGACGGCCCCGAGTCCGGGCGCAGCGGCTACGACCAGATCCTGCAGGGCGAAGCCGGGCTGATGTCCCTCACCGGATCCGGACCGGACGACCCGCAGCGGGTCGGTGTCCCCATCGCAGACCTGCTCTCCGGAATGAACGGAGCATTCGGGGTCCTGGCAGCCCTGGTGGAGCGGAACCGGACCGGCCAGGGCAAGGTGGTGCGGACCTCCCTGCTCGCGTCATTGATCGGCGTCCACGCCTTCCAAGGCACACGCACCACCATTGCCGGTGAGGTCCCGCAGGCCCAGGGCAACCACCACCCCTCCATCGCCCCCTACGGCCTGTTCAACTGCAGGGACGGCAGCGTGCAGATCAGCGTGGGCAGCGAGAAGCTGTGGGCTTCGTTTGCCACGGCCTTCGGCCTGGACCCGGCTGCCCCGGGCTTTGCCAGCAACGCCGAAAGGGTGCGGAACCGTGCGGGGGTGATTGCCGCTATCGAAGAAGCCTTTGCCGCCTACGGTGCCGGGGAGTTGCTGCAAAAACTGAACGACGCCGGGATCCCGGCAGGGAAGGTCCGGTCACTTGACGAGGTGTACGCCTCGGAGCAGGTGGCCTCCCAGGGCCTCGTAGTGAATGTCGAACACCCGCTGCTTGGAAAAGTGAGCCTGCCCGGCCCGCCGCTGCGGTTCTTCGCACCCGGCGACACCGCAGAAACGACACTGACCGAACACGACGCGCCGCCGCTCCTGGACGAGGACGGGCCGGCGATCCGGGAGTGGCTGGGCCTGGCCACGGCCGGTGCCGCAGCGGCCGCCGGGGCGAAGTAGGCATGCCGACGACGGAAAATGTGCGGCACCTGAGCGCCGCCGAACTCCTGGGCGCCGTGGTGGATGAGGGCTCCTTCGTTTCGTGGGATACTCCGCCGGAACAACCCGTGCTTTCCGGGGATTACGCCCGGGACCTGGCCAAGGCGCGCGATCGCAGCGGGGCCGATGAATCGGTCATCACCGGCGCCGGGCTGATCCGCGGCCGCCGGGTGGCGCTCATTGTCAGCGAATTCTCTTTCCTGG
>JABFWC010000399.1 GCA_013362385.1 Pseudarthrobacter sp. | reverse complement strand
GGCGAACCTGGCCGCTACCTCACCGGCCCTGTGCGGGACCCTGAAGGCCATGCCCGCCGGAGCGCCTGGCACTGGCATCACCACCCCTGCGCCGGCAGGACCTGACCTGGGCCTGCTCGCTGCGGGCGGCGGCCTCGTCCTGGCAGCCGGCGGAGCCTACGCCCTCCGCAAGAAGATCGCAGCCTAAGGCCTGAGAAGCCAGAGGGAATTTCAGGAACCCTAATGGGAACTGAGAACAGCAGCCGCCGCGGACGCGTTATCGCCTCCGCGGCGGCCGCGCTGCTCCTGGCCGGCGGCGTCACCACCATCGGCCTGGGCCTGCACGCCGAACCACCCACACCAGGCCCAACCAGCAGCGTGTCTGCGGCACCGGTCCCGGCACCATCCCCCGAGACAGCCGCGGGTCCGGCAGCGACCGGTTCCACACCGGCTGCGCCAGTTCCTTCCGTGCCAGACGCGGCGTTGCCGGCGTCCATGCCGGTCCGGATCGAGGTCCCCACCATTGGCGTGGACGCGGCCCTGACCCCGCTGGGCAAACAAGCCAACGGGGAAGTCCAAACCCCTTCCGGTGAACCCGGTTCACCCGCGGGCTGGTACCAGGACTCGCCCACCCCAGGCCAGACGGGGTCCGCGGTCATCCTCGGCCACGTGAACGCCACCAACAGTGACATCGGGCTGTTCTACCGGCTCCACGAACTCACCCCGGGCCAGACCATCACTGTCACCCGCGCCGACCACACCGCTGCCGTGTTCACCGTGGACAAAGTCGATGTCTACCACAAAGCCACCTTCCCCACGATCGAGGTCTACCGGAACGCGGACCGCCCCGAGGTCCGCCTCATCACCTGCGGCGGCTATGACCGGGCCACCCGGGAGTACCTGGACAACACCGTCGTCTACGCCCACCTGACCTCCAGCCACCCCGCTTCCTGAAGCCTGCAGCACCCGCTGGTTCACGGCCAGCCTCCAGGCTTTCCGCCACCGATCCCCAAGGGGCCAGCACCATGAAGACCACGACCCGCCAGCGCCTCACCCTGACCCTGATAGGGGCTGCGACCATCATTGGGGCCAGCGCCTGCGGCACCGCCGGGACCGGGACAGGCTCATCAACCGCGCCGTCCACGACGGCCGCGTCAACGGCGTCCATGGATCCGGGCATGAGCATGAGCGGTTCTCCGATGCCCTCCTCAATGCCGCCATCGATGGCAGCAACGACCGGTACCACAACTGGGTCCACCGGGATGGCGGCCGAAGCGACGCTCCACATCAAATCCTTCGCCTACACCGGCGCCGAGAGCGTCCGGGCCGGGTCAACGGTGACGGTGATGAACATGGACAATGTCGCCCATACGGTCACCGCTGACGACGGATCCTTCGACGCGGTGGTCAAGGCCGGCACCAGTGTCACCTTCACCGCACCCGCCAAGCCCGGTACCTACACCTACCACTGCACCTACCACTCCAACATGCATGGAACGCTGACCGTCAAATGATTCCCGACCAGGGCCCCGGCCGCGCCACCGGTGACACAGGGAACACAAAACCTTTGAACCGCGCCCTCCGGAGCAGGGCCACGCGCCTGGTCCTGCGGGTCCTGGCCGCGGCCGCCCTGGCCGTGGACGCCGGCGTACACTTCCGCCTTGCCCCCGGGTACCAGGCCGCCGCACCCGAAGGGTTCGGCGAGGGCAATCTCTTCCTCGCCGAAGCTGCGGCCGCTGCGATGGCCGGGCTCTACGTCCTGATCCGCGGAAGCAGGCCAGCCTGGATCCTTGCCCTGCTCACCGCCGGCGGCGGACTCGCCGTCCTGGTCCTCTACCGCTACATCGACATCCCCGCGTTCGGGCCCTTCCCGGCCATGTATGAACCGGTCTGGTTCTTCGACAAAACCCTCACCGCCCTCGCCCAGGGCCTCGCGACCCTCCTCGCAAACATCGCGCTGGTACTCCACCAGAACACCCGCCCCGACCAGACCAGATGCGACCTCTAACCGCTCCGCCCGGGATCAGGCACCTGTGCCGGCCCATGCAACGGTTAGGCCGGAATACCCAGCTGAACCTCTCCCGGAATTACCTCAAACGCCCGTTCACGAAACGGCCAAGCTGGCGCTATGGATCGGGGTCGTTGTCCTACGCAAAGGGCTAAGTCGGAGCGGAAGGAGCCTTTTGTTACGGTCTGGGCGGTTCCGGCGCTGAACAGAAGCGCGAGCCGGTATGTAATGGTGGCTGGACCGAAGCCAATGAACAACTGTCGGAGACCGCGCTTGAACGGGGAGGCTCCGGAGAGATCGATGCAGATTCCACCCAGCCGCTGACCTTGGCAATACCCACGGCCATCCGGACCGCCTCCCTCATCCTCACCAGGCTGGGAGGGATGGTTCCCCTCGCCAGGTCGGCCACTTTGGAACGTCCCGGTTAGCGAATGAATATCACGGGACGCCGTAAGAGGAGAGAATCCCTGTCCTTCGACGAATTGGCCAAGGATGCCCAGAGCGGGACACTTATCGATACTGAACCGCTTCCGGACCCAGCCGAAGCGCTCCGGGCAACGAATTGCTTATGTTCCCGAAACGAGTCGGCGGGCAGCATTTCTCCAGGCGGACCATCCTCGGGGCGCCGTGACACGATTGGCCAAGATCCATGGCAACGGAAATAAAAACGACGCGCCATCGCTCACACGTGAGGCATGGCGCGCTGCTCGGTCCTCCCATCAAACACCCGCTGCGGGCACTTCCCGTGCTCGCATTGGTGGTGGCCGGTGCAGCCCATATACCCGTGATTCCGGCCCATCTCCGCGAAGCCCCCTACATCGGGGTCCTCTTCATCGTCCTCACCGTTGCCAGCTTCGCCTTGGCTGCCGTGCTCGCCCTCGGCGACGTCGCAGCGGCCTACCTCAGTACCGCAGCAGTGATGGGGCTGGCCCTCCTCGCCTACGTCATCTCCCGCACCGTAGGGCTGCCCCAAATCGGCGACGACATCGACAACTGGCTGGAACCCCTTGGCGTGGTGGCGATCACAGCCGAGGCAACCGCATTGGTCAGCGCCCTGGCCATCGGACTCAAAGCCCGGCACCGGAGCGGCACACATTGACACGACCCGGGATTCCTGCGGGACACCGGCAGTGACTAACGGAACTGTGCATGTTCACGGAGGTGATGCAAGTATGAGTGCGGACAGTCTGGCCGGACCCAAGAAGCAGAAACATCTTGCAGCAAGTTAGGAGAGGCTGGCACCGGGATCCCGGCCCAGCGACATGGGACTTTTCTGCTGTGCACGTTCTGGCTCGCCCACGCCCTGGCCCTGGCCGGGTCCGTCGAACGCGCCCGGGACGTGTTTGAATCCGCGGCCGCCTTCGCGACGGATCTTGGCCTCCTCTCGGAAGAAGCGGACCCCGGCAGCGGTTCCCGCAGGCCTTCAGCCATATCGGGCTGGTCAACGCTGCCTGGGCGATCAGCAAGGCAGAAGAAAAAAGCCCGGGGCCTGAAAGGCCGCCCAACAGCGGTTCGCAAGGTTAACCGATGACACGATCATTGCCTGCCCGCCACCGGGCCTTGATCCGTCTGGTGTTGCTGGTGGCATTCATTGCTGTTGCTGCTGTGGCCGTGCTTCTGTTCCCCCTCCCGACGGTGGATGATCTGCAGCGGTACTTCACGGGCACCCCGTGGGGCGCGGTTGTTTTCGTCCTGGGCTATGCTGCCTTGACTCTTTCCCCGGTGCCGAAGAACGTCCTGTCCATTGGCGCCGGGGTGGTTTTTGGTTTCGCCGGCGGAACAGGAGTGGTGGTGGCAGCGGCCCTGTTGGGAGCTACGGCGGCTTTTTGGCTGGGCCGCTGGTTGGGGCGGGAGGCGGTGGAGGCCTTCACGGGAGCGAGAGTGGAGAAGCTGGATCATCTCCTTCAACGCAGAGGCTTCGCCGCGGTGGTCGGGGTACGCCTGGTGCCGGTCCTTCCGTTTACCGCCATCAATTATCTGGCCGGCCTGACCTCTGCTGGCTGGTGGCCCTATATTCTGGGCACGGCGCTGGGTATCCTGCCCGGGACTCTCAGCTACGTGACCCTGGGTGCCTTCGGCGCGAAGCTGGGATGGCAGGTTCAGGCCGCCGCCGTCGTTCTGGGCCTGCTGACCATTGCCGGACTGGTGGTGGCTGTACGTAAGCGGCGGCGGAAAAGGGCGGGAAAGAATGTTTGATGCCATGCTGCGGCCACGGACTTCGCCCCTTCTTGACCGGATGGCTTCAGCAGTGGACCGGCCATGGGTCACCCCCGACCGGCTGACCGGCCTGAACCTGGTGATGGGCCTGGGCAGCGCAGGCCTCGCCGCAGCCCAGTGGTGGTTTCCGGCCTTGGCTGCATGGCTGTTGTGCAGGCTCGCTGACGGTCTGGACGGCCCGCTTGGCCGCCTCAGGCGCGGCCGGTCGGGGCAGGAAGATCCCGGGCGGGGCGGGTTCTGGGACATCAGCGCCGACTTCGTCGTCTACGGCGCCACCGTCGTCGGTGTGGCAGTGGGCGCCACGGCGGCCTTCGGCGCCCCCTGGCTGCCATTCCTGCTGGTCCTGTTCAGCTACTACATCAACGGGGCGGTGCTCCTCGCGTTTTCCTCCATCGCCGAGAAAACCGGCCGCCAGCTCGACGACGGAAGGTCGCTGTCCTTTCTGGGCGGACTGGCCGAGGGGGCTGAGACCGTGGTCGTGCACAGCCTGTGGCTGATCTTCCCGGACCGCGCCTGGGTGATAGCTGCCGTCTGGGCCCTTCTCGTGGGGGTCAGTGCTGCCCACCGGATCCTGGCAGGGTACCGGGCTTTGAGCTGAGCCGGCGCATGTCCATGGCCAGCCGGCGGATCCTGGCCAACACCTTGATGGCCGTCGACGTAACAGGAGAACCCAGCCGTTCGCGGACATCCAGGACGGCGGCGTTCCACACACCGTCGGAGTACGTGGGGTATGCGTGGGTGGCGCCGGCGATGTCTGAGGTCCGCATCTTCTTGTGCACGGCCAGGGACAACTCGGCAAGGGATTCCCCTGCCCGGGGGCCCACGATGGTGCCCCCGGTAACACGGCCCCCGCGGTCCACCAGCAGACGTGTGAAACCCTCGGTCCTGTCCTCGGTGATGGCCCGGTCCAGGTGGGAGTGCCACACTGTCCTGGACGTCCTGGACATCCCTGGCTCACCGCCGTCGGTGCTTGTCACCGCGGCGATTTCCGGTGAGGTGTAGGTGACGCGCGGGACGGCTGTGCTGATCCGGCGCCGGAAACCGAGGACCGCGTTGGATGCTGCCACGCTGGCGTGGACACCTGCCAGATGAGTGAACTGCGGATACGCCGTGACGTCTCCTGCCGCCCAGATCCGAGGATTGGAAGTCCGCATGCGGGAATCAGTGACGACATGCCCTCGCCCGTCGGTGTTCACGCCGACGTGTTCGAGCCCGAGGCCCGTGGTCCGTGGAATGCGGCCGGTTGCCAGGAGCACGGTGGAAGCGTCCACAGCTGCCCCGTCCCCCAGTTCCAGCAGGACCCCTTCCGGGTGGCTCGTTGCCCTCGTGATGCGGGAGTTCTCCAGGATTTTCACGCCGTCGGCTCTGAGGCTTTCCCGGATAATGTCGACAGCTTCCGGGATTTCCTTTGCAAGGATCCGAGAACGGACGATCATGGTGACATCGGAGCCGAGCCGGGCCAAGGCCTGTCCCAGTTCGCAGGCAATCGGTCCGCCGCCGACGATGGCGAGCCGGGCCGGCAGCCCGGGCAGGTCCCAGATCGTTTCGGAGGTGACGGTTCGGGCCGGGTCCAGGCCAGGGACGCCGGGGTTGACGGGTTCGCCGCCGGTGGCTATCAGCGCCTGCCGGAACCGGAGGGGGAGTCCGTCCAGTTCGGCGGTCCCTGGTCCGGTGAAGGTGATCCGGCCGGAGAGGACTTTGACACCTGCCCGTTCCAGGGCCCGCGGGGTGTCTACGGGTTCGATGGTGCCAATGGCCGCGGCGATGCGTTCCCGGATAGCCGGGAAGTCAGCTTCCCGGCCGGTGTGCTCCCGCAGCGTTTTGGCCTGCGCGGCGGCGGAGAGGAGCGTTTTGGAGGGAACACAGCCGGTCCAGAGGCAGTCCCCGCCGGTGCGTTGCTGCTCCACCAGGACGGTGCGGGCACCGAAACCGGCGGCCGTCTTGGCACCGACAATTCCTGCTGTGCCTCCGCCGAGGACCAGAAAGTCAATCATTGCCTCGCTGGATGCCATGATGAAGATCCTTACGTTCGTTGCCGGCTGCTGCCAGCGTATTCATTCAGCCAAGGAGCGGTTATCCCAGACAAGTACACAGCATTCGCGCCGTTTTACGACGCCCTCTCCGGAGAATATCCCGTGTACCGGGCCGGAAGGGTGCTCGGCATCACCGCATTGGCGCCCGCGCCGGGGCAGCAGGTCCTGGACCTCGGATGCGGAACCGGGCTCAACTTTCCGCTGCTCCAGCAAAGAACAGGCCCGTCGGGGACCATCGTAGGAATCGACCGGAGCGCCCGGATGCTGGACCTGGCCCGCCGGCGCGCCGCCAAAGCCGGATGGGACAACACGATTCTCATCCAGGCAGATGCCGCGGAAACGGACCCCGCAACCATTGCTGCCATTATCGAAAGCCAAGGCGGAAAGGGCCTCTCCGACGCAGCCCTGGCAACCTACGCGCTCTCATTGATGCCGGAATGGCGGAAAACCTGGGCCCATCTGACGGAGTTGCTGCGCGACGAGGCCCGAGTCGCCGTGGTAGACATGCAGGACCCAGTCGGGTGGGCCCGGGTCCTCACTCCCTTGGCGCGCGCGGCATGTTCTCTGGGCGGCGCGGACATCACTGCACACCCCTGGCAGGCCGTGGAGCAAACATGCAACAGCATCGTCCGGGACTCGGCCCGGGCAGGACACCTGCAGATCCGCGCGGGCACACTGCCGCAGGCCGGCCGCCGGAATGCCGGGCGCGCCGCCAGCGGAAAGTAGAACAACGGATCCCTGATGACCACACCGGGCCCGCGGCCCGAAGCGACCGAGACAGCAGCGCATTGGATTGGATTGCGCCCGGTTCCGGACGCCATCCCAGGCTGCGGCGGCGCGCGGAGGCGCTTTCCCTGGCATCCCGCCGGTACGGCGGCACTGCTTACGCTCACGACGGTCCGGCGGCGCCGCGAAAATAGGCTGCCACTGTGTGCCCCAGGTTACTTAACCTGGGCCGCTCGGGCCGTAGGGTGGTCCGGTACCAATGACTATCTTCGCGCAGGATGAAAGGCGGCCATGGACGCGGGAGCCAGTGCCCCAGACAGTGGGAGCCTTCCAGGGCGGGGCGGCCGTACCGGCAGCGTGTCCTGGGGAGGAATGTCTGCGAGGAAGATCGCCGCGGTATTTCGAGGCCTTGAACTGGCAACCAGGCCCATCCATCCCGAGAGCCGGGAGGCCCTGGACCGGCGCTGGTCCGGGCTTCCGGAGCAGGTCAAAACCCCGGCCCAACTGCTGGGCAGGGCAGCGGTGGGTTGCGAAGGAACCCACGGGGTTTTTCCCAAATGCAACCTCACCTGCACCCCGTGCTACCACTCGGCGGACGCTAACAAGGTACCGATCGACGGCGGCCACACCGTGACGGCCGTGAAGGACCAGCTGGCGTTCCTCCGCCGTCTCCGCGGCCCCCGTGCCCACGCCCAGCTCATCGGCGGGGAAGTCAGTCTGCTGCCCGCGCAGGACCACGCGGCCGCGCTGCAGGCCATGCGTGCCGCCGGACGCGAACCGATGTCCATGACCCACGGCGACTTCGATTACCAGTATCTTCTCGACGTGGCGCTCGATCACACCGGCAAGTCCCGGTTCGGACGGGTTTCATTCGCCGGGCATTTTGATTCGCTCATGCGTGGACGCAGGGGAGCGCCCCGTCCCCGGACAGAGGAGGAACTGAACCCGTTCCGTGAACGGTTCGCCGCCATGTTCACGGACCTTCGACGGGACCACGGCGTCAGGTCCTACATCGCGCACAACATGACGGTCACCCCCGCGAACGTTGATCAGGTGGCCCGGGTGACCGCAGCGGTACTGAATATGCCGTTCGACATGCTCTCCTTCCAGCCCGCGGCATACATCGGGGATGCCAGGCGATGGGGGAAGGCCTACAGTGATGTGAGCATCGACGCGGTCTGGGACCGGATCGAGGCCGGCGCGGGCCAGCCCATCCCCTGGCAGGGCGCCCAGTTCGGTGACCCGCGCTGCAACCGTAGCGCCGTGGTCCTGCGGACCGGAGAAACGATGGCGCCGCTGCTGGACCCGGCCGACCCGAAGGACGTGGCGGCCAGGGACAGGTTGCTCGCCCACTTCGGCGGAATGTTTTTCGGCGGGACACCCCGCTGGATCGTTGCTCTGAAAGTCATCAGGGCCCTGCTGGCCCACTCCCGCGATGTCCCCGTGATTCTTGGTTTCGGGTTCCGTGTGGCCAAACGTGCCGGTGGGCTGCGCCACATCTTCGCCGCCGCACGTGCGGGAAAACTATCCTTCCGGACCTTCGTGGTGCACAACTTTATGGATGCGGCCGACGTCGCACCGGCCTGGGAGCTGATGGAGAAGGGCGTGGTTGGTGAGGACCCGAAAACCCGGGAGGTCCAGGAACGGCTCGGCGCCTGCATGTACACCATGAGCCACCCCGACACCGGCCACCTGGTCCCCGCCTGCGTCCAGCATTCGGTGCTGGACCCGGCCGAGAACGCCGGCCTGCGCAAACTGCTCCCCCTCACCCCCAAAGTCAGGACCGAACAATGAAAACACCGCGGCCCGCCGGCGGCCGGACTCTCCTGATGGCAGCTGTAACCGGGGTGTTGTTCCTGAGCAGCTGTGCGGCTTCGCCGGCAGCACAGCCCGCAGCGGGGAGCTGGGAGCAGATCAGCTCCGACGCGAGGGGACAGACCGTCAAACTGTGGATGTATGGCGGCGACACGCAGGGCAACGCCTACGTGGACGACTATCTCGTCCCCGCCGCGGCCAAGGAGGGCGTCACACTCAAACGCGTGCCGGTGGCCGACACCAAAGACGCGCTCAACCGGGTCCTGACCGAGAAGCAGTCCGGCACCACAGCTGGCCAGGTGGACCTCGTCTGGGTCAACGGCGACAACTTCGGCACCGGTAAAGCGGCCGGGGCGTGGGCCTGCGGCTGGACTTCCCTGCTGCCTAACATGGGCCTCACCAACCCGTCAGACCCGCTGCTCTCAGAGGACTTCGGCACCCCCGTGGACGGCTGCGAAGCCCCGTGGAGCAAAGCGCAGTTCACCATCGCCTACAACTCCGCCGCCGTCCCGGAGCCTCCGAAAACCCTCGCCGGCCTGCTGGACTGGGTCAAAGAACACCCGGGACGATTCACGTACCCGGCGCCGCCGGACTTCACAGGTTCCGTCTTTACCCGTGAAGTGCTCTACAGCGTCTCCGGCGGCTACACGAAAGTGCCGCTGGCGTGCGACCTGGGCGCTTTTGACGGGCTCACCCCCGCCCTCGTGACCGAACTTCAGGACCTGAAGCCCTCACTGTGGCGGGAAGGATCAACGTACCCGAAATCCTCCAGCGAGCTGAACGCGCTCTACGCAGGAGGGCAGGTGGATTTCACCATGACCTACGGCCCGGCGGAACTAACGAAACTGGTGACAGACGGGACATACCCCGCCGCGACCAAAGTCCTCACTCTGGACGAGGGAACCGTGGGAAACGCCAGCTTCCTCGGCATACCCTCAACATCCGGTCACCGATCCGCCGCGATGGTCGTGGCCAACCTGGCCTTGTCCGAAGAGCAACAGGCCCGAAAAGCCGATCCCGGGATCTGGGGACAATTCCCGGTCCTGAACCCGGGTGCGCTCAGCCCTGAAGGGCGTGCCCTGTTCGGCCGCCTCCCGTCCTCTCCCGTGGTGCCCGGCTACGAGGTGTTGTCGAAGAACGCGAATCATGAGCTTGCCGCGGCCTGGGTATCCGCGCTGGATGAGCTCTGGCGGAGACAGATCCTTGCCGGAAAGTGAGGTCCTGGCAACCCGGTCCGGGCAGCGGACAGCGGCGGGCCCGTCGCTGAAGCCCCGTATGCCGGGAGTGTTACTGGCGGTCCCCGCTGTCGTGCTGGTCACCGTCGTCGTGGTTGGCGGATCAGCCATGGTCGCGGCCCAGAGCCTGGGGCTGATGCCGCTGGTTGGCCGCCCGGAATTGTCGACGGCGGCCTACACGGCCCACGGTGACCTTCTGGTTGGAGCGGGGCTCTCCCTGGCGATCGCGGTCACGTCCACGCTCCTGGCCTGCCTGATCGGCTTCACCGCAGCGCTGATCATTATGCAGGGCAGGTGGTGCGGGAAGCTCGTGGCGGCCATGAGCACGCTGTCCATCCCCCTTCCCCATATTGTGGGTGCAG
>JABFWC010000326.1 GCA_013362385.1 Pseudarthrobacter sp. | reverse complement strand
TGGGCCGGGAGATCCGGATCATTGGTGTGCAGGCCGAAAACGCCGCCGCCTACCCGCCGTCGCTCGCAGCCGACGCGCTGGTGCCCCTGAAGAAGGTCTCCACCATGGCGGACGGCATCGCCGTCGGACGCCCCGGCCAGCTGCCGTTCAGCATCATCCGGGAGCTCGTCGACGATGTGGTCACCGTCAGCGAGGATTCGCTGGCCCGTGCACTGATCTTCCTGCTGGAGCGGGCCAAGATGGTGGTGGAGCCGGCCGGCGCCGTCGGCGTGGCAGCTTTGATGGACGGCAAGATCGAGAACCCCGGCACCACCGCGGTCGTGCTCTCCGGCGGCAACATCGACCCCATGCTGATGCTCAAAGTCATCCAAAGGGGCCTCTCGGCCGCAGGCCGCTACATGACGGTGCGGATGATGCTCGACGACCGTCCCGGCTCGCTGGCGACGATCGCACGCATCATCGCGGAAAACGACGCCAACGTGACCGGGCTGGACCACACCCGGGTGGGCGGATCCATCAGCATGGGAGACGTCTCCATCACCGTGAACCTGGAAACCAAGGGCCACCAGCACGGCGAGCAGGTCCTCAGCGCGCTCCGCGCCGAAGGCTTCCAGCCGATCGTGGTGCACTAGGAACGGCCGTGGCCGGACCGATAAGCGACCGGCGCTTCCCGGAACGGCAGACGGTCGCCTCCCGGGCCAAGGGCGGGCTGCTGGTGCTGGGCGGGTTCGTGGCCCTGCTCTTCGTGATTGAGCTGGTCAACACCCTGATGCTGGGCGCGCTCAACCGGACCTTCGGCCTGCGGCCCAGGAGCGCCGACGGATTGCTGGACATCTTCACCTTCCCGCTCCTGCACGCAAACCTGAACCATCTGCTCTCCAACAGCCTGCCGCTGGTCATTTTCGGCTTCCTCGTGTTCCTCTCCGGGCTCCGGGTGTTCCTCACCGCCCTGGCCTTCAGCTGGCTTGGCAGCGGCCTCACCGTGTGGCTGATCGGCGACGGCGTGACCGTGGGCGCATCGGGCCTGGTCTTCGGGCTTTTCTCGTTCCTCCTGGTCCGCGGTTTCTTCAACCGCAGCTGGCGCCAGATCCTGCTCGCGGTGGTCCTCTTCATGGGCTACGGGAGCATCCTCCTGGGCATCCTGCCCCTGGTGGCGGGCTACATCAGCTGGCAGGCCCACCTTGGCGGCGCTGCCGGGGGAGTGCTGGCGGCGCTCCTGCTCCGACCCCGCCCCGTCGTTCCAACCCGAGGATATTGACGCGCGTCCGAGCGCATTCCGAGGCCTTAAACGGGAACGGCGGCCATCCCTTGAGGGGAGGCCGCCGTTCCTGGCTGCGCTGGCGTTAGCCCGTGTAAGGCTTGGCGGACAGGATCTCCACCTTGATGTCCTTGCCGTTGGGCGCGACGTAGCTGAGGGTGTCGCCCTCCTTGTGCCCCAGGATGGCAGAGCCGAGCGGTGACTTTTCACTGAAGACATCCAGGTCCGAGTCGCCGGCAATTTCACGGGATCCCAGCAGGAAGGTCTCTTCGTCGCCGGCGATCCTGGCCACAACAATCATGCCGGGCTCCACGATGCCGTCGTCGGCAGGGGCCTCACCCACGTGTGCGTCGCGGAGGAGCACGGTCAGCTGGCGGATGCGGGCTTCGATCTTGCCCTGTTCCTCCTTGGCCGCATGGTAGCCCCCGTTTTCCTTGAGGTCCCCCTCTTGCCGGGCTGCTTCAATCTTCTGGACGATCTCCGCCCGGCCAGCGCCGGAAAGGTGGTCCAGCTCTGCCTTCAGGCGGTCAAAAGCCTCCTGGGTAAGCCAGGCTGCAGATGCGCTGTTCGTGGTAGACACGGACTTCTCCTCTAGTGGTCCTACATGCAAAAGACCCCGCCACGGTGGCCACTTGTGGAACAGTAACCAGCTCAGCGGGGTGAAGGTATCTCCCTATTGTAGTCAATCCTCTGGAGATAACCCAACCTGGAAGCGTTGCGCGTCACATGTTTTATTGCGCTTCGCCAGGGATCCAGCAGCTGTCCACCACCCCGGACACGGACGCCGACTCCGTGCGGACGCTGACGCGCTGGGCCACCGTCCTGCCGCCGTCGGGTGTCCCGTCCGGCACCGATGGCGCGATGTCCACGACCTTCCAGCCCACCACCGCAAACTTCGCGTCCAATGCCTTAACGGCGCACTTGACCTGCTTGGCGGGCTCCCGGGTCACCTGGAAATCCACTACAGCCAGCGTGGCGTCCGTAGTGCTGTAGCCCACATCCTTGAACGTCACGCCCGAGAGGGAGTTGGATGTTGAGACCCATGCCAGTAATCCGATTCCCGTTGCCAGCGCAAGGCCTATAGCCGCGCGGAAGGCAGCAGGCGTAAGCCGGCGCTTTTTAGCACCATACCGATTGGCTAGGCTAGTGTCTGCGGGCGCGGGTTGGGCCGGCTGGTCCGGGGAGGTCACCAGACCAGTTTAGTGCCCTTTCCGCCGTCGCTTTGCGGGGGCAGCAGCCGCCGCCGGGCGGCGCCCGCACGGTCATTGTCCGTGGCGCCGCCACAACGCCGCGTCCAGAAGAATAAGGAGCAGTCCTCCCCATGACAGCGTCCAGCAATTCCCAGGTGCCGCTCCGGCTGCTCGCAGTCCACGCCCACCCGGATGATGAATCGAGCAAGGGTGCTGCGACCATGGCCATGTATGCGGCGGCCGGGGTGGACGTCCTGGTGGCCACCTGCACGGACGGCTCCCGCGGAGATATCCAGAACC
>JABFWC010000111.1 GCA_013362385.1 Pseudarthrobacter sp. | reverse complement strand
AGCTTCTAGCTATACACCGTCCGGAGTACATCACGCATAGTGGATAGCATAAGGTCCCTTTGGGCGTAGCGCCTGTGAAGGCCCGTCACCCCTGCGCCCGCACCCGGTCCGCCGGCGCGGCGACGGATCCCCGGCTGACCAGCGGGCACGCCAGGAGGACGGGCTCCGGCTCCGCGCCGGCCGTGCCGGCTTCGATCATGTCGATCAGCCGGTCCGCCGCCCAGGCCCCCATGGCATAGTGCGGCAGGGCCACGGTAGTCAGGCCCGGGTGGAGGTTGGCGGCGATCAGCTCCTGGTCATCGAAGCCGACGATGGACAGGTCGGCGGGAATGGCGAGGCCGCGCTCGGCAGCCGCGCGGTAGGCTCCCATGGCCATGCGGTCGTTGTAGCAGAACAGGCCCGACGGCGGGTTGCCGCCGTCGAGGATTCGGCCGGCGGCAGCGTATCCGCCGTCGGCGTCGGACGACGCCGTGACGACAGGCGCGCCGGCCCCGTCCAGTCCGGCGCGGTCCAGCGTTTCGCGGAAGCCCTTGAGCCGCTGGTGGGTGGAGGGGACGTCCTCGGTGTTGTTCAGGAACCCGATGCGCGTGTGGCCGGCGGCGTGCAGCGCCTCCACGGCGGCCGCTGCGCCGCCGTATTCGTTCGGGACCACGGCCGGGAATCCGCCGTCGGCGGTGACCGCGTCCACCAGGACCGCGGGGACTTTGCCCAGGTTGGCAGGGGGCTGCAGGCAGCGGTGGTACATGGTGGCGTAAAGGATCCCGTCCACCTGGCGTTCCAGCAGGGACTCCACGTCGGCTTCGCGCAGGTCCGTACCGGCTGAGCCGGCGGTGTTGCTCAGCATGAGCGTGTAACCCCGCGCGCGGGCGGCCTGGTCCGCGCCAAGGATCATGCGGCCTGCATGCGGCGTGGTGGCGACGTCCTCGCTGACCAGGCCCAGGACGCCGGACCTGCGGCTGCGCAAGGCCTGCGCCAGGCGGTTGGGGCCGTAACCGAGTTCGGCCGCAGCTGTCTTCACCTTTTCCCGGGTCTCCGGGCTCACCCGGGCATAGGAAACGTCATTGAGGACGTGGGACACCGTGGTGGCGGACACCCCGGCCGCCCGCGCCACGTCTTTGATGCCGATGTTTTGAGGCAAGATGCTTGCGGCGGAGCCTACTCGTAGACGTGCGGGGCGAGGGTGCCCACGAAGTCCAGGTTGCGGTACTTCTCGGCGTAGTCCAGGCCGTAGCCCACCACGAACTCGTTGGGGATGTCGTAGCCGACGTACTTGACGTCGATCTCCACCTTGGCGGCGGTCGGCTTGCGGAAGGCGGTGCAGATTTCCACCGAAGCGGTGCCGCGGGATTCCAGGTTGGTCTTCAGCCACGACAGGGTGAGGCCGGAGTCGATGATGTCCTCGACGATCAGCACGTCCTTGCCCATCAGGTCGGTGTCCAGGTCCTTCAGGATGCGGACGACGCCGGACGACTGGGTGCCGGAGCCGTAGGAGGAGACAGCCATCCAGTCCATGGAAATGTGGCTGTGGAGCGCCCGGGCAAGGTCGGCCATGACCATCACGGCACCCTTGAGGACGCCCACCAGGAGGATCTCGCGGCCTTCGTAGTCCTTGTCGATCTCGGCAGCGAGCTCGGTGATGCGCTGCTGGATTTGTTCCTTGGTGTAGAGAACGTGCTTGAGGTCTGCCTGGACGTCGTTTGAATCCACCAATGGCTCCTGTGTAGATGCGGGGGTGCGACTATTTTGCGGGTGGCTTTTGGGGCCGGAATACTAGCTTCCCACAGCGTGCCCGTTCGCGGGGAACGGAACCGGGGCTCTCCGGCGCCGTCTGTGCTGCGCCTCCTGCCTGCCCTTCGAGCTGCGCCAGGGACAGCCGGTACACACTGACCCCGCCGGGAAGCTCCACCGGCCCTGCCGACCCCTGCCGCCGCAGCAGCGCTTCGGCCGCCAAAAGGCGCCGGTAGCCGGGCTGCTGCCCGCCGACGTCGGCCGCTGCCTTGGCGATCACCCGGAACCTGATGGCGGGGGCCAGGGCACGCAGCGCCTCCTCCGGCAGGCTCAGTTCGCTGCCGTCCCGCTCCACGAGCGAGGCGTAGGTGCTTTCCGCCACATCCTCCAGGTAGTCGGCGTCCAACTGCAGGATCGCGGCGGTCCGGGCCAGGGATTCGGCGACGCCGGGACCCAGCTTCTCCTCCAGGTGCGGGAGCACTTCCACTCGAGTGCGCGAGCGGGCGTACACCGGGTCCTGGTTGGTGGGATCATGCCAGGGTTCGAGTTCCTCGACCAAGCAGATTTCCTCGGTGTCCGCGCGGCGCAGGCCCAGGAACGGACGCAGCAGGAGAGCGCCGCCCGGGCTGACGCGTGCCGGGCGCATCCCGGCGAGCGACCGGGTTCCGGAGCCGCGGGCCAGGCCCAGGAGCACCTGCTCCGCCTGGTCGTCCAGGGTGTGGCCCAGCAGGACCGCGCCCGCGTTCTGTTCCCTTGCCGCTGCTTCCAGGGCGGCGTGCCGCGCCTCGCGGGCAGCGGCTTCGGGCCCCATTCCGGCGCCGGCCACGGTGACCCTCCGGACGTCCACGGGTGCGAGGCCGAGCTCCTGCAGGACTGCGGCGGTGCGGGCCGCGACCTGGGCGGAGCCGTCCTGCAGCTGGTGGTCCACCACCACCGCGCCAACGGTCAGGGGGCGCCCGTCGACGTGGCCGCGGCGCGCGAAGTAGGCGGCGACGGCGGCCAGCGCCAGCGAGTCGGGGCCGCCGCTGCAAGCGACGACGACATGCCGCGGGTACCCGGCCTGCGCCAGGGCGTCCCCGAGCATTTTCCGCGCCGTGCCGACGACGGGCGCCAGGCGGCCGGGCCGTCGTCGTCCACTGCGCTGTTCCCCAGGTGGCACGGCTGGTGCAGGAGCGGAGGTTCCGCGTGCAGCCGCTGCCGGCAACCGCTCGTCAGGCAATCAGAGCCCCATCCGGTCAAGCCACAGTTTGGCGTCGTGGATTTCGGGTTCGGTGGGCAGGTGGTCCGCCGATTCCCATACCTTGTTGAAACCCTCCATGCCGGCAACGTCCACCACGGCGCGGACGAACCGGGCGCCGTCGGAGTACTGGCGCATCTTGGCGTCCAGGCCGAGCAGGCTGCGGATGAACTTTTCGATCACGCCGCGGTCCTTGCCGCGGTCGTTGAACCGCTGGCGGATGGTTTTAACGGACGGAATGATGCTGGCGTCCACTGCGTCCATGACCACGTTGGCGTGGCCTTCCAGGAGGCTCATCACTGCCGTGAGATGCGAGATGGCAGCCTTTTCCTCGGGGTCCTGCAGCAGGTCCAGGATGGCGCCGCGGCCCGGCAGGTTTCCGTTTCCGGTGCGGTCCTTGAGGGAACGGGCAGCCGCCGAGGCGCGCTCCATCAGGGAGTCGACGTTGCCCAGCAGGTGGCCGCTGAGTTCCTCGATCTGCTCCAGCATGTGGTGCCGCAGCCATGGCGCCGCGGCGAACTGGACCCGGTGGGTTTGCTCGTGCAGGCAGACCCACAGCCGAAAGTCCTCGGGGGTGACGTTGAGCTCCCGCTCCACGGAGACGATGTTCGGCGCCACCAGCAGGAGCCTGCCGGCGGCCGGCGCCGTGGAGTTTTCGGCAAGCGCGGCGAAGGGGTCGTACTGGCCCAGGACCTTGCTGGACAGGAAGGCCAGGACGGCGCCGAGCTGGCTGCCGGTGATGGCGCCGCTGACGTTGGCGGCAGCCGGGCTCAGCGTGCCGCGGCGGTTGTCCAGCATCTTCTGCATGGCCGGCTTCAGCATCACCGCGAAGCTCTGCGTGTTGGCCTTGGCCCAGGACGCCCGGTCCACCACGAGTACCGAGGAGTCGCGCAGGTCGCGCGCCGCTTCAAGGCCGGTGATCTCATGGACATGCGGAACGGAGGCGTCCGCGAGCCGGCGCAGGCTGTCCACGGCCTCGCCGATGGCTGCCTGGCTGAGCACCGGACCGGCGGGAGCCAGCCGCGCTGCCGCCGACGCCGCAAGGTCCCAGTTGATCAGGGACGGGGCTGCACTGGTTTCGGCGGCGGATGAAGCTGCCCGGGTTTGACCCGGCTGGGCCGTTGCAGACTCGCGTGAAATGGACTCCATAGGTCCCATCAGAACACAGGAGGCTGTGGATCGGCCTTAAGTTCGCCCACCGGGGAACTCAGTCCAGCGACCAGGCCCCGCACATCCGGCCTTGGCCCGCATGACCGGCGCAGCCCCGCACCGCTTATGCGGCCGCGGGCCGGTCATAACGACATTCGCGTGCTACCGGCAGCCGCAGCCTGCCAGTGCCGTGGCGGCCCGGTCCAGGGCCTCCTTGTTGCCCGCCGCCCCCGGGGTGAGCCCGTTTCCGACGAATGAAAACACCAGGAGCCGCCCGTCGGCATCGACGACGTAGCCGCTGAGCGCCAGCACGGTGTTCAACGTCCCGGTCTTGGCCCGCACCAGCCCCGCGCCGCCGGACGTGGCGGCATTCCCGTACCGCGTATCCAGCGTGCCGGTCAGGCCGGCTACCGGAAACCCGTCCAGGGCGGCCCGAAGCCTGGTATCGGCACCGGTGGTGATGGCACGGACCACCTCGGTCAACTGCCGGGCGGACACCCGGTTTTCCATGGCCAGCCCGCACACGTCCAGCAGTTTCAAGCCATCCATGCTGATGCCGGCGGCTGCCAGCTGGGCGCTTACCGCCGCAGCCGCGGCCTCGCCGCTGCCGGGCAGGCCGGAGGCCACCGCGGCCATCCGGCCCATGGTTTCGGCCAGGTAGTTGTCCGATACCTGCAGCATCAGGTCAACCTGCTCTGCGACGGTGGCCGAATCGACCTTCGCCAATACAGCCGGGGGCAGTGCCGGGGCTGACGGTCCGGCACCTGCATGTGGAACTGCCGCCCGGCCTGCGGCGGGAGAGCGTTCGACGCCGGCCGCGACGGTCAATCCCGCCCCGGCACCTGCCGCGCGGAGCCGCGCCGCGAACTCCTCCGCCGCGACCATGGCAGCGTCCTGGGGCCGCGGACCCGTGGTGACGGCGGGGTCGAAACGGGCTGCGTTGAGGGCCAGCGGGTACAGCGGCGCCACCTCGCCGGCCTCCACGTCCCCTGCCTGCCAGGCCGGGTTGAGCGCGGGACCGCTGAAAAGGGAGTCGTCCAGCAGCACTTTGACGGCGCCGGTGGTTCCGGCGGCCTGCAGGGCTTCCACTGTGCGGGCGGCAAGGGTGGCCAGCCCTGCGTGGCCCATGGTCTGCTGCGGCCGGGACTCACCGGCTGCCAGGAGGACGTCGCCGCCGCCCACCAGTACCACCTGTCCCGGGTCCGGACCAGGCACCACCTGGGTGCTGAAGCGGTGGTCGGGTCCCAGCGTGCGCAGCGCGGCCACCGCCGTCAGCAGTTTCAGGTTCGACGCCGGCACCCGGTTTTCCGTGCCGCCGCGGTCGTAGAGGACCTGGCCGGTCAGGGCATCCTGGACGACGCCGGTGAACGTCCCGCCGCTCTCGGTCTGCAGTGCAGGATCCACCTGGGCCGTCACTGCAGTCGCCGCGGGCACCGGCGCGGAAGGCTGCAATGCCGCCAGTCCCTGCGGGGATGCCACCGTGGCCGGAGCCTGTTGCCAGGCAGGGGGTGCCGGGGCGGTGGCGGGCGGCTCAGGGCCGAGGAAGCCGGGGGCCATCAAAAAGGCCGCGGGGATGGCGAGGGCCAGCAGGAGCAGCGTGGCCAGGGCCACGGGCCAGGACTTGCGGGCGACGGCGGGAAGGCCGCCGGACCGTTGCGGAGGCTGGGCGCGCCGCCGCTTCCCGCCGGTTGTTTTGGTCATGCTGGTGCTGGTCCTCAAAGTCCTGAAATTCCCCACAAGTTCCTGATTCCAGGGCCTCTCGCTATATCCTCAATAGTAGTCGGCGGCACCGACTCTCCTTTTGCCAAGCGTCAGAAGTGCCGCGTACCCCTGTAATTGCCGAGGAGCATTCCATGAAGCACGACGTGACCATCGAGATCCCCAAGGGGTCCCGCGTCAAGTACGAAGTTGACCACGAGACCGGCCGCGTCCGCCTGGACCGCGTCCTCTTCACCTCCATGCAGTACCCCACGCACTACGGCTACTTCGAGAACACCCTCGGCGAGGACGGCGACCCGCTTGACGCGCTGGTGCTCCTGCAGGACTTCGACCTGCACCCGGGCGTCATCGTCGAGGCCCGCCCCATCGGCGTCTTCAACATGACCGACGACGGCGGCGGAGACGCCAAGATCCTCTGCGTTCCGGCGGACCCGCGCTTTGACCACATCCAGGAGGTCAGCGACGTCAACGAGTTCCTGGTCAAGGAAATCGAGCACTTCTTCACCCGCTACAAGGATCTCGAGCCGGGCAAGTGGGTCAAGGCCGAAGGCTGGGCCGACCGCGCCGCCGCCGAGGCCGAGCTGGAAGCGTCCATCAAGCGTTACGTCCCCACCGGACACTGATCCCCACCGTCCCCCTAACCTCGCTTCGCTCGGTCAAGGAATCCTGACGGCGTGGGCCCACCCACAGCACGTCCGACGGCGGGTGCCCGGCTTTTCGAAGCCAGGCACCCGCCGTCGTTGTATCAGGAAGTTATGGCATGGTGGGGCTGTGAGTTCCGAGCCGGCCGTGACGTCCCAACTGTTGTTCCATCCGCCCTGCGGCCCCGTCAGCGGTTGGCGGGACGGCGATGTCCTCCGTGCCACCGGCATCCCCTACGCCAGGGCACAACGGTTCCAGCCGCCGGCACCCGTGCCGGACTGGGCGGCAGAGTTTTCGGCCACCTCGCCCGCCCCGGCCTGCCCGCAGGCGCCGGTACCGTTCCTCGACGACGTCCTCGGCACCAGGTACGGCGAGCTCCCCGGCAGCGAGGACTGCCAGAACCTGTCCATCACCATGCCGGGCGACCTCCAGCCGGAAGAAAAGCTCCCGGTCATGGTTTGGATCCACGGGGGCTCCTACACCACGGGATCCGGCGACCTGGCGATATTCGATCCGGCCCGGCTGGTGGCCGAGAACCGGGTGATCGTAGTCTCAGTGACATACCGGCTGGGGTTGTTCGGCTTCCTGGCAACCCCTGGCGGCAGACCCGGGAACCTGGGCCTGCTGGACCAGCTGGAGGCCTTCCGGTGGGTGCGGCGGAACATCGCCGCCTTCGGCGGTGACCCCGGCTGCGTGACCGCTTTCGGCCAGTCCGCCGGTGGCGACGCCATCGCCCACCTGATGGCCACCCCCGACGCGTCGAAGCTCTTCCGGCGGGCCATCATCCAGAGCGCTCCGTTGGGAATTGCCCGCGGACGGGCCAGGATGAACCATGCCATGGGGATCGCCGCCGACTCCGTCACGGAGGAAACCCCGGCCATGGACGTGGTGGCCCGTGAACAACAGGTGGCCCAGGTGGCCAGGAAGTTCGGTCTGGCAGCCGCGATGCCCTTCGGCACCCAGTACGGCCACGATCCGCTCCCCCGGGAAACAGGCATCGAGGCTGCATGGAACCGGTCAGCCCCGGACATCGACATCCTGATCGGGCACACCACGGAGGAAGCCAGGCTGTTCCTGCCCCGGAACCCGTGGCTTCTGCGGGTGGCCGGGATCCCGGTGGCAGGGCCCTCAATCGTGCGGGCCATCGACTGGGCGGTCACCGAAGCGGTCTACGGCCGGGCAGCCCGCAGGTTCGCCCGCCGCCACGCCAAAGCGGGCGGCCGGGCCCACCGCTACCTGCTGCACTGGCACGCCCCCGGCAACATCTTTGGCGCCGCCCACACCATCGACCTGCCCCTGCTCTTGGGAAACCGAAACACCTGGGACGGGGTGGGGCTCATTGCCGGCGCCGGCTGGGAGGAAGTTGACGGGGTCGGCCGCCGGGTGCGGGCCCTCTGGGCCGGTTTCGCCCGGGGTGATGACTTGGGTGAGGCCGGCGCGGTTGACGGCGCATTGCATCACCGGAGGGTCTGAGCGCCGATGAGGACCCTGGGCGTGGACCTGGCCGCGGCAACGAAGAAGACTGCCGCGGCCGTCATCGAGTGGAGCGATGGCCGGGCCCGCCTCGAGCACGCGGCCCTGGGCGTTGATGACCAGGAGATCGTGGACCTGTTCGGCACCTGCGACATGACCGGCGTCGACTGCCCCGTGGGCTGGCCTGACGCGCTCATTCCGTTCCTCACCGGCCACTTGAACTTCGACGCCGCACCGGTCCTGGCGTACGACGGCATCGCCGGGCGCCGGCTGCTCGCCTACCGGGACACGGACCGGTTCTGTACCGCCCAAACGGGGCTGATTCCGCTGAGCGTATCCGCGGACAGGCTGGCCCATCCGGCGATGCGCTGCGCTGTGATCCAGGCGAAGATCGCTGTGTTGCACACCCCGCAGCCACGGGACGGGTCCGGGCGGCTTGCCGAGGTGTACCCGGCGGCGTCGCTCAAGATCTGGGGGCTCAACGGCCGCGGCTACAAAGGCCGGGGCGTCCCGGAAGCCGAACGCCTTGGCTTGCTGCTTGCGGCCCTGGAAGAGCAGGCACCCTGGCTGGACCTGGGCGCCTACCGGGACAGACTCACCAGTTCGGACGACCTGCTCGACGCCGTCATCGCCTCGCTGACCGCCCGTGCCGTGGCCCGCCGTCGTACTCTGCTGCCCGACCAGGCGCACGCGGCAGCAGCTGGCAGCGAGGGCTGGATCCACCTGCCCGCCTGCACACTGGACGAACTCCCGGGCTAGGCGGTCAACCGCCCAGCTTCCAGTTCCGGATCTCCTCCGGGTCCTCGCCGTGGGTGCGGGTGTGCTCGCGGGCACGGTTGCGCCGGTCCTGCAGGTCCTGCCTTAGGAGGGAATGCTTCTCTGCCAGGCCCGGCACCCTGTCGATCGCGTCGACGGCCAGGGTGAAGCGGTCGATCCGGTTCACCATCGCCATGTCGAACGGGGTGGTGGTGGTCCCTTCCTCCTGGTAGCCGTGCACATGCAGGCCCTGCTGGTTGGTGCGCCGGTAGGCCAGCCGGTGGATCAGCGCGGGGTAGCCGTGGTACGCGAAAATGACGGGCTTGTCCGGGGTGAAGATTCCATCAAAGTCACGCGCCGGGAGGCCGTGGGGGTGTTCGCTGTCGTCCTGCAGCCGCATCAGGTCCACGACGTTGACCACCCGCACCTTCAGCCCGGGCACCCCCTTCCGGAGCAGTTCAGCGGCGGCCACGGTCTCCACGGTGGGGACGTCGCCGGCGCACGCCATGACGACGTCGGGCTCCTCGCCGGCGACCTCGGACCCGGCGAACTCCCAGATCCCCAGCCCGCGGCTGCAGTGGTTGGCGGCATCGGCGGGACCCAGCCACGTGGGCGAGGGCTGCTTGCCGCTGACCACGATGTTCACGTAGTCGGTGGAGGCCAGGCAGTGCTCCATGACGGACAGCAGGGTGTTGGCGTCCGGCGGCAGGTACACCCGGATGACCTCCGCCTTCTTGTTAACCGCGTGGTCGATGAAACCGGGATCCTGGTGCGAGAAGCCGTTGTGGTCCTGCTGCCACACATGCGAGGACAACAGGTAGTTCAGCGAAGCCACGGGCTGGCGCCATGGCAGCGTCCGGTGCACCTTCAGCCATTTGGCGTGCTGGTTGAACATGGAGTCGACGATGTGGATGAAGGCCTCGTAGCAGTTGAACACCCCGTGCCGGCCTGTCAGCAGGTAGCCCTCCAGCCAGCCCTGGCACAGGTGCTCGCTCAGCACCTCCAGGACCCGGCCGGACCGGGCCAGGTGCTCGTCGACGTCGTCAATCCGGTACTGCCACACCTTGTCGGTGACCTTGTAGACGTCCTGGAGCCGGTTGGATGCCGTCTCGTCCGGCCCGAACAGCCGGAAGTTGTCCATGTTCTGCGCAATGACGTCGCCCATCCAGGAGCCCAGCGTGATCATCGGGCTGGTCCGCTCGGTCCCGGGGTTGGGGACCTCGACGGCGTGGTCCCGGTAGGCCGGCAGCTTCAGGGCCCGGCGCAGCAGGCCCCCGTTGGCGTGCGGCGTGGCGCTCATCCGGAAGTCCCCGGCGGGCGCTGCTTTGGCGACGTCGGGGCGGAGCCGGCCTTCGCCGTCGAACAGTTCATCAGGGCGGTAGGACTGCAGCCACTCTTCGAGCTGTTTCAGGTGGTCGCCGTTGGTCCTGACCTCGGACAGCGGTACCTGGTGCGCCCGCCACGTCCCTTCCACCGGCTGCCCGTCCACTGTACGGGGCCCGGTCCAGCCCTTCGGCGAGCGCAGCACGATCATGGGCCAGCGGTGTGCCCCCTCCCCCATTTCCCGGCCTTCTCCCGCCGCGCGGTGCGCGTCCTGGATGGCCCGGATCTCCGCCAGGCACCGGTCCAGGACCGCCGCGAAGTCGCGGTGCGCCTGTTCGGTGCTGTCCGGGTCATC
>JABFWC010000264.1 GCA_013362385.1 Pseudarthrobacter sp. | reverse complement strand
TTTTCCGCGGCCGGCCGGTTCGCGCCCCGGCTGATGCTGACCCAGCCGTTCCGTAACCCGATGATCATCGCCTCCCTGCTCGGCGTGGTCCTCGCAGCCTTCCACGTGCAGCTCCCCGCCCCGGTGATGGCACCGCTGACGCTCCTGGGCGGCGCCGCCGTCCCCGTGGTGCTGCTGGCCTTCGGCATGTCGCTGCACGGCACCAAGATGCTTCGGAGCGGCGGCCACACGGCAGAAATCCTCACTGCCACCGCGCTCAAGTGCGCGGTGATGCCGGCGGTGGCGTTCGTCGTCGGACGCTTCCTGTTCAACCTGGACCACCCCATGCTCCTGGGCGTGGTGCTCATGGCGGCGCTGCCGTCGGCCCAGAACGTCTTCCTCTTTGCCAGCCGGTACGGGCGCGGCGTGGCCGTGGCTCGCGAAACCATCCTGCTCTCCACCGCGGCGGCCGCCCCGGCGCTGGTGCTGATCGTCTGGCTGCTGGCCGCCTGAAGCCTTGCGGGAAACCGGGCGCGCCGCCCTACCGCCGCGGCAACGGCCGGGCAAGAATGGGCACATGGAACTTCCCGTGATGCCGCCCGTCCCGCCCATGCTCGCCAAGGCCGTCAGCGGCATCGACGGCATTCCCAAAGGCGGGAACCTCAGCTACGAGCCCAAGTGGGACGGCTTCCGCTCCATCATCTTCCGTGACGGCGACGACCTGGAGATCGGCAGCCGCAACGAGAAACCCATGACGCGCTACTTCCCGGAACTCGTCGCCGCGTTGAAGGAGAACCTCCCGCCCCGCTGTGTGGTGGACGGGGAGATCGTGCTGGTGGGCGCTTCCGGGGACCGGCTGGACTTCGACGCCCTGCAGCAGCGCATCCACCCCGCGGCCAGCCGCGTGAAGCTGCTTTCGCAGCAGACCCCCGCCTCCTTCGTGGCTTTCGACCTGCTGGCCCTGGGCGATGAGGACTACACCGGGCGGCCGTTCGCCGAACGCCGGGAAGCGCTCGAGAAGGCGCTTGCGGCGAGCAAGGCACCCGTACACCTGACGGCGGCCACCACGGACAAGGACACCGCGGCGCAGTGGTTCGAGCAGTTTGAAGGGGCGGGGCTGGACGGCGTCGTCGCCAAACGCCTGGACGGCAGGTACGAGCCGGACAAGCGCGTGATGTTCAAGGTCAAGCATGAGCGCACCGCCGACTGCGTGGTTGCCGGCTACCGGCTGCACAAGAGCGGCCCGGATGCCATCGGCTCGCTGCTGCTGGGGCTGTACAAGGACGACGGCGGCCTGGCCAGCGTGGGCGTCATCGGCGCGTTCCCGATGAAGAAGCGCCAGGAGCTGTTCGAGCAGCTGCAGCCGCTGGTGACGGACTTCGACAACCACCCCTGGGCCTGGGCCAAGCAGGAGGAGGGCGAACGGACCCCGCGCAACGCCGAAGGCAGCCGCTGGAGCGCCGGCAAGGACCTGTCCTTCGTGCCGCTGCGGCCCGAACTGGTGGTGGAGGTCCGCTACGACCATATGGAGGGCGACCGGTTCCGCCATACCGCCCAGTTCAACCGGTGGCGCCCGGACCGGGACCCGGAATCCTGCACCTACGCGCAGCTGGAGGAGCCGGTCAACTTCGACCTCGCCTCGGTGCTGGAGACCGGCCGGGGTTAGCCGCGGCGCCTCCCGTCGTCGTGCGTTCCCGCCCCGTTACTGTTGCCCAGCCCGATGCAGCGGCACGGAAAAGCCCGCCACCCCTGGATCTTCCAGAAGGCGGCGGGCTTCCCCGGCGTAGTAACCGGGCAGGAGCGTACGCGCTGCGCGCTTACTTCAAGCCGAGCTCCTTGGTGGGGGTCCGGAAGGACTCCCGGGCGGTCAGGGCAGAGACTGCCGCGACGGCGCAGATGATGGCGGTGAAGATGGTGATCTGCACCCAGCCGCCGGGCTTGATGCCGCCCATCGCGGCCACGATGGCCGGGGCGAACCCCGCCATCAGGAAGCCCAGCTGGGTGCCGATGGCCAGGCCGGAGAAACGGACCTTGGTGCTGAACATCTCCGCGTAGAAGGACGGCCACACCGCGTTGGCAGCCGCGTATCCACCGGAGAAGTAGCCGATGGCGGCGAGGAACATCAGCGGAACACTCTTGGACTCCAGGCTGAGCAGGAACACGGGGGTCAGGACGGCGCTGGCGAGGGCGCCGTAGATGAAGACGGGCTTGCGGCCGATCCGGTCCGCGAGCATGCCGAACAGCGGCTGGGTGCCCAGGGCCACGATGTTGGCAGCCACCACCAGCCACAAGGTGGTGGTTCCGTCGACGCCGGCCACGGTCTTGGCGTAGCTGATGGCCAGGGTGCCGAACACGGTGGAGACGGCGGCGATGAAGGCGCAGCAGATCACGCGCAGGACGTCGCGCCAGTGGCCCTTGAGCAGGTCGGCTACCGGAAGCTTGGCGATCTGGGCGGTCTTGCGGGCTTCCTCGAAGGCGGGCGGCTCGTGCAGGGTGCGGCGGATGAGGAACGCGACCACCACGACGGCGGCGCTGAGCCAGAACGGGATACGCCAGCCGATGCCGAACTTGATCTCGTCCGGCAGGGCAAGGACGGGAATGAAGACCAGCGCGGCGAGGATCTGGCCGCCCTGGGTGCCCGTGAGGGTCCAGGACGTGAAGAAGGAGCGGCGGTTGTCCGGGGCGTGCTCCAGGGTCATGGAGGAGGCGCCGGCCTGCTCGCCCGCGGCGGAGAGGCCCTGGCAGAGGCGGGCCAGCACCAGCAGTGCCGGCGCCCACCAGCCGACGGT
>JABFWC010000236.1 GCA_013362385.1 Pseudarthrobacter sp. | reverse complement strand
GGTGAATACGTTGCGGACGGCGCGGCCCGGCAGGCCGCCGCGGCTCTCACGGGGCACTTCCCGGACTGGACGCTGGACGCCGTCGAGCTTTCCCCCGGGACGGACGACGGCGGCGTGCTGGCCAGGTACCGCCGGTTCGCCTCGCTGTACGCCTGACGGTGGGGCAAAACGACCCGGACCGCGTTCGCGGTCCGGGTCCTTCTTTGGGGCGCAGGCTCCTGCCGTGACGTAGCAGGAGCCCGCGGTCTTGTATCAGGTCAGGCGTACGGCTGCACAAGCTCCGCGTAGCGCTCCTTGATCGTGGCCAGGACGGTGTTGCCGTCCGTGTCCCAGATCTCCTGATTGAAAATTTCCACCTCGATGTCGCCGGTGTACCCGGCCTCGCGCACCCAGGTGCCGATCGTGGCAAA
Source organism: Pseudarthrobacter sp. (assembly GCA_013362385.1). GTDB lineage: Bacteria > Actinomycetota > Actinomycetes > Actinomycetales > Micrococcaceae > Arthrobacter. The sequence continues at coordinate 2,365 of JABFWC010000236.1, read as the reverse complement.
GTCCACCACGCCGTCGCCCATGTACCCGCGGGAGAGCAGGGGGTCGGCGGCAATGGGCATGTTGAAGTCGCAGACCTGGTAGGCGGCGATGCGATTTTCCCGGCCGGCCCGTTCGATCTGTGCCTTCAGTTCCGGATCCCACCAGACATGGAAGGTGTCCACGGCCACGCCCACCGATGCTGCGTCGAACGGCGCCGCGAGGTCCAGGGCTTGGCCCAGGGTGGAGATGAGGGCGCGGTCGGCAGCGTACATCGGGTGCAGCGGCTCCAGGACGAGGCGAACGCCATTCTCTTCCGCGAACGGAACCAGGTCTGCCAGCCGGTCAGCCACGCGCCGGCGTGCCGCCACCACATCCTTCTCCCCCGGAGCCAGGCCGCCGACCACCAGGAACAGCTCCCGGGTATCCAGGGCTGCCGCTTCGAGGATCGCGGCCCGGTTGTCGGCGAGTGCTGCAGCCTGGCCCTCTGCGTCGGCCGCGGTGAGGAACCCGCCGCGGCAGAGCGAGGAGACCCGCAGGCCTGCGTCCTTGATCAGGCGTGCCGCCTTGTCCAGCCCTGCCTCCTCGACGCGGTCCCGCCACGGGCCGATCGAGGGGATCCCGGCCTTGACGCAGCCCTCAACCACCTGGGCGAGGGTCCACTTCTTTGTGGTGGCGCTGTTGATGGACAGCCGGGAGAAGTCGCTCACACGCCCACCCCGTTGATCCGCAGGTAATCGGACATCCGGAAGGCCGCCAGTGCCGGGTCACGCAGCAGGCCGGCCCGGTCCGCCAGTTCGAAGGTCGTTGCGAGGTGGCAAACGGAACGGCCCGAGTGCAGGCCACCCACCATCTGGAAGCCGGGCTGCTTCCCGTTGAGCCAGGACAGGAAGGCGATGCCCGTCTTGTAGTAGAACGTGGGCGCGCTGAAGATGTGCTTGCCCAGTTCCCGGGTGGAGTCCAGGATTTCGCGTGCCTTGGCGGCGTTTCCGGCGTCGTAGTTCTGCAGTGCCACCGAGGCGGCCGGGTAGATGGCGGCGAAGATGCCGAGCAGGGCGTCGGAGTGGTGGCTGCCGTCGCCGTCGATCAGTTCGGGGTAGTTGAAGTCGTCGCCGGTGTACAGGCGCACGCCTTCCGGCAGGGCCGCCCGCAGGGCCACTTCGTGGCTGGCGTCCAGCAGCGAGACTTTGACGCCGTCCACCTTGTCCGCGTTCTCCTTGATGAGGTCCAGGAAGGTCGCGGTGGCGGTGGGAACGTCATCGGATCCCCAGTAGCCGGCCAGCGCGGGATCGAACATGGTGCCCAGCCAGTGCAGGATCACCGGCTGGTCCACCTCCTGCAGCAGCGTGGTGTAGACGTGCAGGTAATCTTCCGGGCCGCTTGCTACCTTGGCCAGGGCGCGGGATGCCATCAGGATGACCTTGGGCCCCGCCTCGCTGATCACGGCAATCTGTTCCCGGTACGCCTCAAGAACGGCCTGGATGCCTGATTCGCCGGCCGGCAGGGCGTCGATGTCCAACTGGTCGGTGCCGGCGCCGCAGGACACGAGGTCACGAACGGACTTGCCGGACGTGGCCGGGCCGTTGGCGGCGACGACCGAGGCCGCTTCCGCGCCGGTGCGCTTGATGAGCTGCTGCGTGGCTGCCCAGTCCAGGCCCATGCCGCGCTGAGCGGTGTCCATGGCGTCAGCCACGCCCAGGCCGTAGGCCCACAGTTCGTGCCGGTAGGCCAGGGTGGCGTCCCAGTCCAGCCGGGCGGGTGCGCCGGGGGTGTTGTCGGCCAGGACTTCGGGAATGACGTGCGCTGCGGCGTAAGCGTGCCGTGCCGTCAGCGGCGCGGCGGGGCGGGCCCAGGTGGTGCCGCCCTGGAGCCGGTATTCCCGGGTGCCCCCGTCGGAGGAGGGAAGGATGAGGGAAGTCATTACAGGGTGATCTCCGGAATGTCGATCGTGCGGCGTTCGTCGTTGGATTGCAGGCCGAGCTCGGCGAGCTGGACGCCGCGCGCTGCGGACAGCAGGCCGAAGCGGTGCTCACGGCCGGCGACGACGTCGCGGAGGAACTCTTCCCACTGCAGTTTGAAGCCGTTGTCCAGTTCAGCGTTGGCGGGCACTTCCTGCCACTGGTCGCGGAAGGATTCGGTGACGGGCAGGTCCGGGTTCCAGACCGGTTTGGGGGTGTGCGCGCGCTGCTGGGCGACGCATTTATTCAGGCCGGCGACGGCGGAGCCGTGGGTGCCGTCCACCTGGAATTCGACCAGTTCATCGCGGTAGACGCGGACGGCCCAGGAGGAGTTGATCTGGCAGATGATCTCGTCGCCGGCAGGTGTCTCAAGTTCGAAGATGCCATAGGAGGCGTCGTCGGCTGTGGCCTTGTATTCCTTGCCGGCCTC
>JABFWC010000329.1 GCA_013362385.1 Pseudarthrobacter sp. | reverse complement strand
TGGCGGCGGTCACATGGACTCCCGAGTCGAAGGCGCCGGCGGAAGCCTCCCGCTGGGCTGCCGCCAGGGGAGCGGGCAGGGAGGCGGCCGCCTCCACGGCCCCGGCCAGCGTCTCGCCCGCGTTGTGCAGCACGTGGCCCGGCAGCAGGCCCTCCACGCCGGCCGGCATCCGCAGGTTCTGCTGGTAGGAGGCAGTCAGGATGGACCCCAGGACCGCCGTTCCCAGCAGCGAGCCCACCTCGTAGCCTGTCTCCGAAATGGCCGCGGCGGCCCCCGACTTTTCCGGCGGCGCGGCACCGAGGATGAGGTCGTTGGAAATGGTTTCCGCCGTTCCCACGCCGAGCGCCAGGATGAGCAGCGCCGCCAGCAGCACTGACGGACTGCCGTCGTGGTCCCCGAATGCCACCAGGCTGTATCCCGCCGCGCTGAAGGCCAGCCCCGCAGCCACCACGAAGCCCGGCCGGACCTTCCGGACCAGCGGCACCACCACCAGCCCGGCCGTGACGGTGGCGGCCAGTGCCGGAACCATGGCGATGCCCGCCGCGGACGGTGTCAGTCCTTCCAGTAACTGGAGGTGCTGGGCGAGGAAGAGGATAAACCCGTTGAACGAAAACAACGCCAGGATGTTCGCGCTGATGGCCATGCTGAACACCCGGTTCCGGAACAGGGACAGATCCAGCAGGGGGTGCTTCAGGCGATGCTGCCGGCGCACGAACACAACGCCCATCGCGACGCCGAAGGCAATCCCGGCAAAGCTGGCCGGGCCGGGCGCGTGCGTCGCCACCTCCTTGATGCCGTAAACGGCGGGAACCATGGCCAGCATGGAGAGCAGGACGCTGGGGACGTCCAACGACCCGGGCGCGGGATCCCGGGATTCGGGAATGAACACCGGCCCGAACAACAGCACGGGGAGCATGAGGGGCACCGCGACCAGGAACACCGCGCCCCACCAGAACTGCTCCACCAGCCAGCCGCCGAAAATCGGTCCCAGGGCCGCGCCGCCGGAGAACCCCGCCGCCCAGATGGCCACGGCCAGCCTCCGGCGGTTGGGGTCCGGGAAGATGTTGCGGATCAGCGACAGCGTGGACGGCATCAGCATGGCGCCGAAGAGCCCCATGGTTCCCCGGCCGGCAATCAGCCACTCGGCGCTGGGGGCGAAGGCCGCGGCGGCTGAGAGGCCCGCGAAGCCGGTGCTGCCGATGGTCAGCAGGCGGCGCCGTCCAATCCGGTCGCCCAGGCTTCCCATGGGTACGAGCAGGCCTGCCAGAGCCAGGGGGTAGGTGTCCACGATCCACAGCAACTGGATGCCGGACGGCTCGAGCGCGCGCGTGATGGCGGGCAGGGCGAAGGTCAAGGCGGTGTTGTCGACGGCGACGAGCAGTACCGGGAACATCAGCAGGGCCAGAGCCAGCCAGTCCCGTACCCGTGAGGGTGTGGCAGGAGTGTCGATGGTCCGGAGTGCTGAGGGCTGGACAGTCATGCCATAACTATACCGTCCAGACGGTATAGTTTCGAATTTTCCGGTTTTGCGCCCCGTGCCCGGCATGATGGGAAGCATGCCCCGCAAGCCAGTAGCCCGCGACGCCGTCCTTGACGCCTTCGAGTCCCTCCTCATCGAAGTGGGGGAGCGGGCAGCAACGCTCGACGCCGTAGCCCGGAAGGCGGGAGTATCCAAAGGCGGCCTGCTCTACCACTTCCCGAGCAAGGAAGCGCTGATCGAAGTGCTGCTGGAAAGGCTGGATCTCCTCGCCAGCGCCGACGCCGACGCCATGGCCAACGCGCCGGAGGGCGCCGCGGCCTACTTCATCAGGTCCTCCGTCTGGGCCGACACTCCACTGGACCGCGCGATCGTGGCGGCCACCCGGCTCGCGGAGGTGGCACATGAAGAAACGCGGCGGCGGTTTGCCGCGATCCAGCAGCGGTGGCTCGACGAAATCGCCGCCGACGTGGGCCCGGCCCTGGCCAAGGCCGTGCTCTACATGGGCGACGGCCTGTACTTCAACGCCATGCTGTCCGTAGGGCCGGTTCCGGAGGGTGGCGCGGCCGCGGACGTGGACCAGTTGCTGGCCGCCCTGGAGCGCCTGCGCCGGTAAGGACGCCATTTGCCCAGTTGGCCGAGGCGTAGGACAATTAAACGCTGTGGGAGCCTGCGCGTTCCCACAAAATCCAAGTGAATAGCCTTTGATCTGCGGCGGGAGAGTTCTGCCGGAAGTACAGGCAGGCGCCGTAGGAGCAAATCCTCCCCAGGAATCTCGCAGGCCCCTGTACCGCCGCGGCGAGGCACCTCTGGAAAGTAGCAGGCAGTGTTTTCCTGCCCCCTTGGGGAGCGGAATGGCTGTTGTGCTCACCGACGGTGCAAGCGGTCCTGTGACAGGCCCGCGGAAACTCTCAGGTCCAATACAGAGCGGGGAGGAACCCGAATCGCTGTGGCGTACCCTGCGCCGCCTGAGTATCTGGAGTTCCTTCGTGTCGGTTAGTTCAGCCTCCACCACCTTCGTTGACCGCCATATCGGCGCGCGCCGCCAGGCCGACGTCGAGACCATGCTCAAGGCGGTCGGCTACGACAGCGTCGATTCGCTCGTCGACACCGCCGTTCCCAACGTCATCCGGCAGGAAACAGCGCTCCGCCTCCAGGACGCCCTCAGTGAGGTTGAGGTCCTTACGGAGCTGCGGCTGCTCGCCGGGAAGAACAAGACAGCCGTGCAGCTGATCGGCCAGGGCTACTACGACACCGTGACCCCGCCGGTGATCCGCCGCAACATCCTCGAGTCACCG
>JABFWC010000463.1 GCA_013362385.1 Pseudarthrobacter sp. | reverse complement strand
GCACGTCGCCGAATGAGGTGCCCATCGCCAGCCACCGGCCGTCCGGGCTTGCTTCCAGCGCACTGGCGCGCGCGGGCGTGGGCACGGTGATGCCACCGGCGGCCGCGCCCGATTGCGCCTCGGCCACGGACGCCGACGCGTCCGGAGCCACGTCCGCCTGCTGATCGTCGTCGGCCGGCGTATGGCTACTGTGCCCCGCCAGCACCACGGCTCCCGAAGCGGGAACCGGCCGGGGCAGCCTGACCGTATCCGGCCCCTCCCCTGACGCCGGGGCGGGCGCTGCTGCCGCTACGGAACGGCCGTTGCCGGTATCCCTGGCAACGGCGTCCTCGCCGCGTGCAGTGCCATCCGGAACGGGGGCAGCGATGTCCTTGATATGCAGCGCCTCCACACCACCGTGGTCCGCGACGTAGGCGATGCGGCCGTTCCCGACGGGGCGCGGCAGGCGGCCGCGGACGCCGGGAGTTGCCTCCACGATGCGGGACGGGCCGTCCTTGTGTCGCAGCCAGTGGATGGTGCCGTGCGACTCGACGGCGCTGGCGGCGCCGGTGCCGTCCGGCACCACTGATCCGAGGTGCTTGGCGGCATCGAGGAGCGCTGGCCGCCGTGTCTGCGAGGCGGAACCAAGGGTGATCGGGAGCTTTACCGCATCGGAGCCGAGGTCGTGGAGCACCCAGAGTTCACCGGCGGATTCGAAGATGACCCGCCTGCCGTCGGTGGCCGCATGCCGCACATAGAAGTCCTGGTGGTCGGTGTGCCGGCGGAGGTCCTTGCCGTCGGGCAGGACGGAGTAAAGGTTGCCGTAGCCCTCATGGTCGGATAGGAAGGCGATCCTGCCGTCCACCCAGAGAGGGTCTGTGAGGTTGCCGTCAAGGTCCGGCAGCAGGCGCTCGAATTCGCCGTTGCCGTCGCGGTCAATCCACAGCTTTCCGGCTGTGCCGCCGCGGTACCGCTTCCACCACGCGGGCTCGCGGGACAGGACGCTTCCGAGCACGACGGGGCGTTCATCGCCCACTTCCGGGCCGAAGGCCACCGATTCCACCGGCCCGTACGGCAGTTCCTGTGCCCAGCCGCCATCGAGGGGAACACTGTAGGCGTATGTGTGCCGGCTTTCAGCCTGGCGGAACGCGCTGGTGACCACCACCTCCCCGCCGGCGGTGAAACCCTTCACCCTGGTGGTGCTGTGCCCGAAGTAGGTCAGCTGGCGGTAGCCGCCGCCGTCGACCTGTGCCGAGACGACCTCCGGAGCAGTTCCCTGCACCACAGTCCACACCAGGCGTTTGCCGTCCGGGGTAAAGCGGGGGTTGCGGGCAGGAAGCTGGAGTGAGGAAACACGCCAGGCCCTGCCGCCGTCCAGGGGCGCAATCCACACGTCGTCCTCGGCCACGAAGGTGACCAGATCGCCGTGCACATGCGGAAAACGGAGGTAGCTCGAAGAGGTCATCGTTTGATCATAGTCAACCCCTGACCTGCGCCGCGGGAGGTGCCGGAGGCTGCGGTCGTGGTGAGATGGACCATGCACATCGTCATGGCCGGCGCCTCCGGGCTCATCGGCAGCTCCCTGTCCAGGGCTCTCCGCGACGCCGGCCACTCTGTGGTGTGCCTCGTGCGGCGTGCGCCTGCCACTGCAGGCGAGGTCCAGTGGGACCCGGCCGGGGGTGGATTGGACCCGCAGGCACTTGCAGGCGCCGATGCCGTGGTGAACCTCTCCGGCGCCGGGATCGGGGACAGGCCGTGGACCCGGAAGCGGGTAGAAGAGCTGTTCACTTCGCGTCTGGGGCCAACCCGGACGCTCGTGCAGGCCATGGCACAGCTGGACTCTCCGCCGAAAACGTTCATCAGCCAGTCAGGTTCGGGCTATTACGGTGATGCCGGCAATACGGTCCTGCGGGAAGATGCACCCGCAGGTTCCGGCATTCTTTCCCGTATCTGTGTTGAGTGGGAGCAGGCCGCGCTGGCCGCGCCCGCCGGTGTTCGAGTCGTCACGCCCCGCACGGGGATAGTCTTCAGCCGTTCCGGCGGCGCCCTGGGCAGGCTGCTGCCGTTGCTGCGCCTTGGCGTTGGCGGTCCTTTCGGAAACGGACGGCAGTTCTGGCCCTGGGTGACGCTTCCGGATGTTTCAGCCGCTTTCCTTTTCCTGCTCGACTCCACGGTCAGCGGCCCGGTCAACCTGTGCGCGCCGGAGCAGTCGGACGTTAACACCATCGTGGCGACGCTGGCCCGGGCGCTGCATCGGCCGGCTGTGCTGCGGGTTCCTGCCCCCGTCCTGCGGGCCGCCCTGCCCGGCCTGGCGGAGGAACTGCTCCTGTACAGCCAGCGCATGGAACCGGCGGTCCTCGCATCCGCCGGTTTCCGGTGGCGGCACAGCCGACTGGAGGACGGAGCCCGCTGGGTGGCCGGACAGCAGGGCCGGGACTGGGGTTAGGCAGCGGCCTGTGCATCAGCTGCCGGGGAGGACGTCGCTGATCCGCCACTGGCCGTCCACCCGCACCAGAACCAGCCTGAGCCGCTGCGGCGCGGTTGCCGCGCCTGCAGCCACCGGTGCGCCCGCGGCATTCACGGTCTGGTAGCCGGTGGTAGCCGACGTCAGCCGGACAACCGCGCGTTCACCTGTGGCTCCGTCCTCCGCTGTCACGTCGGACAATGTGCTCGTGAACCCGTTCAACCGCAGTTCCCCGTTGTTCAGCTGGGCCACGATGCGCTGGTCCGCTGCCGCTGCCGCTGATCCGGGCACGTTCACCGCAACCAGCAGCTCCGGGCTGCCACTGTGGAAGGCCTCG
>JABFWC010000485.1 GCA_013362385.1 Pseudarthrobacter sp. | reverse complement strand
GCGCCGCATGAACGACCGCATCACCGCCGCGGGCCTCGCAGAGCTCGACCGGCGCCGGGATGACCTGGCGGGCGTGGAGAACGGTATTGCAGCCTCGGTGCAACGGCGCGACGTGGAATTGATGCTGCAACATTTCGGTGACGACCTCCGTGCAGAGCTGCGCCGCTACACCCTGCGCGAGCCCATAGGGCCGGCGACTCTGGAAACTGTCCGCACCGTCCTGGAAGACGCGCGGGCAGCCATCCGCAGCACCCTACGCCATTAGCGCCTGGCCCGCAGGGCACTGCCGCAGGTCATGCGCCGTTTCCCGGTTCGCGGGGCGCCACATCATGTGGGAGACTGGAGGGCAGCTCTTTTGAGTACCAACAGTAAGGAGGCCAGCTATGAGCAAGCGTGCACGCAAGCGTCGTGACCGTAAGCGTGGCGGCGCTAACCACGGGAAGCTCCCCAACACCTAGGCAAATGCCAGGAATTGCGGTTCAAGCGAAGGACCCCGGAAGCCGTTCGGCTTCCGGGGTCCTTCGCTGTTTGCTGCCTTTGATGGCTTGTGGCGGGAACTCCGCAGAGGTCCCTACGCCTCCACCGGCCGGATGGTGTGGATCCGGTCCAGGATGGCGTTCTTGAGGTTGTCGGGGGCGGACTCCGTGCAGGAGCGCTTGACCATGTTGCGGATGACGCACTCGAGGTCGTACTGCTGGGTGCACTCGGGGCAGTCGTCAAGGTGGCTCTTGATTTCCGAGAGGTCCTCCCGGGTCAGGGCACCGTCAAGGTACTCGTAGATGCGTTGCATCCGGGTGTCATCGCAATCGCCCAATCCCTGGCAGTCGCTCATTTCCTGTTCTCCTGTGGTTTGCTTGCTGCCGCATCCGGTGCATCTGCGGCCGTTTTGAATCCCCGCTCGGCGGCATACTCCGCCAGCATGTCCCGCAACATTCTCCGGCCGCGGTGGAGCCGTGACATCACGGTGCCGATCGGCGTGTTCATGATGTCCGAGATTTCCTTGTAGGCAAAGCCCTCGACGTCGGCGAAATAGACGGCCAGGCGGAACTCTTCAGGGATGTCCTGCAGGGCGCGCTTGACGTCCGAATCCGGGAGGTGGTCCAACGCCTCGGCCTCGGCGGAACGAAGCCCGCTCGACGTGTGGGACTCGGCCCGTGCCAACTGCCAGTCCTCGATGCTGTCCGAGTTCGACTGCAGTGGTTCACGCTGCCGCTTGCGGTACAGGTTGATGTAGGTGTTGGTCAGGATCCGGTAGAGCCAGGCCTTGAGGTTGGTTCCCGGCTTGTACTGGTGAAAGGCCGAGAAAGCCTTGGTGTAGGCCTCCTGCACCAGATCCTCAGCATCCGACGGATTCCTGGCCATGCGCATGGCCGCCGAATACAGCTGGTCGACATACTGCATGGCATCGCGTTCGAAGCGCTGCCGGCGCTGTTCAACGGTTTCGGCCGATACATCGACGGCGGCGTCTTCAGTCTCCGGCCCACCTTGTGACGAACCGGAGCCAGCCTGCCCGGCAGTCTCTGGCAAGGCGTCGGCCGTGCCCTTTACTTCGCCGGAGGAAGCCTCATACATGGCCGCGACGGCCGGATCCAGGGTGCTCATTGCCATCAAGTCTACTGTCAGGCTCCGCGCGGGGGGCGTGCCGTACTGCGGCGGCTCGCCGGCAAGGGCCGCAACAGCCATCGGGCCCGGCCGGCCGGTCCCCGCATGCGGCATTCGGCCAAAAACCCGTCCGTCATACACCGTTTCGTCCAACACCCGCCCCAAGACCCGCCTCCGCTCCTTTTTCCGGTGAATGATGCCTGGCCCCCACCCGGGGACCCAGCTTCCATAACCCCGTCCCGCAGGCAAATATTCCCCAAAAGTGCAAGACTAGGACGGACTCCGCCGCCTGGCGCGGTTCGTCCATCCGGGAGGAAAGCCATGTCTTTAGTCCGCACGCTCGCACGGCCCATGCTGGCCTCCAGTTTTGTCCTTGCCGGGCTCGATAAGCTCAAGAACTCCGACGACACCGCCCGGCAGCTTTCGCCCCTCCTGCGCAAAGCCGCGGCCGCCCTGCCCTTCCAAGCGGACGAGAAGGCCCTGGCCCGGGTCATCGGCGGCACCCAGGTGGGAGCCGGCGTCCTGTTCGGCCTCGGCAAGTTCTCGCGGCTCTCAGCCACCCTGCTGACCGTGGTTTCCCTCCTGAACACCTTCGTCGAATGGCGCAGCGCGGACATCAGCAGCAAGGAAGCCCGCGAAACCCGCAGGAACCAGCTGCTCAAGAACCTGTCGCTGAGCGGCGGCGCCCTGCTCGCATCCGTCGACACGGCCGGCAGGCCGGGCCTGGCCTGGCGCGCAGAACACCTCGCCGCTGACGCCCGCCGCAGCGCGTCGCACCTGGCCGCCGACGCCCGCAAGACCACGAACAAGAAGCTGCACAGGGCGGACAAGGCCGTGCGCCGCGCCGTCGAGCACGCTACGGGAGCATAGGGACGAATGACCGCAGCAGCTGCCGCCACCGAAGGACCCGCCTTGCCCGCCGAGCATTGGTCCGCCCCCTTCGCATCCCGGCCGGTTGACGCCACCGTGACGGTGCCGGGCTCGAAGTCGCTGACCAACAGGTACCTGGTGCTGGCCGCCTTGGCGGACGGTCCCTCGCGGCTGCGCGCGCCCCTGCATTCGCGGGACTCGGCGCTCATGATCGACGCGCTCCGGCAGCTGGGCGCCACCGTCACGGAGGTGCCCGGGGACGGCGCGTTCGGCCCGGACCTTCAGGTGGTTCCCCTGCCCGCCGCGGCGGAGGAATCCCGGGCCCGGATCGATTGCGGCCTCGCGGGCACCGTGATGCGGTTCGTGCCGCCGCTGGCGGCGCTGCGCAACGGCGCCAGCGTGTTCGACGGCGACCCGCACGCCCGCAAGCGCCCCATGGGAACCATCATCGAGGCCCTCAAGGCCCTCGGCGTGGAGGTTTCCGCCGACGACGGCAGCGCACCGGCGTCGTTGCCGTTTGTCGTGCACGGTTCCGGCACGGTGCGCGGCGGGCACCTGGTGATCGACGCCAGCGCGTCCTCCCAGTTCGTCTCCGCCCTCCTCCTTGTGGGCGCCCGCTTCGAGGAGGGCCTGCACCTCGAGCACGTCGGCAAGCCTGTGCCGAGCCTGGACCACATCAACATGACGGTCGCGGTCCTTCGGGGCGTCGGCGTGTCCGTGGACGATTCCATCCCCAACCACTGGGTGGTCGCCCCCGGCCCTATCCGCGCGTTCGACCAAAGGATCGAACAGGATCTGTCCAACGCCGGCCCGTTCCTCGCCGCGGCCCTGGCGTCCCATGGCACCGTCCGGATTCCGAACTGGCCGGAGGAAACCCAGCAGGTGGGAGACCTGTGGCGCGGCATCCTGGCCAGGATGGGAGCCAAGGTTACCCTGGCTGACGGCGTGCTGACCGTCACGGGCGGCGCGGAGATCAAGGGCGGCGACTTCGCGGACACCAGTGAGCTCGCTCCCACGGTGGCCGCCTTGTGCGCGCTGGCCTCAGGACCTTCCCGGCTCAGCGGGATTGCGCACCTGCGGGGCCACGAAACGGACCGGCTCGCAGCGCTGGTCGCCGAAATCAACAGGCTCGGCGGCGACGCCGAGGAAACCAGCGACGGCCTGGTGATCCGGCCCGCTCCGCTGCATGCCGGCGTCGTCCACAGCTACGCGGACCACCGCATGGCTACCGCCGGGGCAATCCTGGGCCTGGCGGTGCCGGGCGTCCAGGTGGAGGACATCGCTACCACGTCGAAAACCATGCCGGACTTTCCGCAGCTCTGGACAGCGATGCTGGGCCAGGACACCGCCGGACCGGAGGAGCCCAGCGGTGGCCCGGCGCACTGACTCCTGGGACGAATCCGACGTCCGGATCCGGCCCAACAAAAAGGGCTCCAGGCCCCGCACCAAGGACCGGCCCAGCCACGATGACGCCGTGACCGGCCGCATCATTACCGTGGACCGCGGCAGGTACACAGCCGTGGTGGGCGAGGATTCGGACAACGAACGGGTCGTCATCGCCGCGCGGGCCCGCGAGCTTCGCCGGTCACCCGTGGTGGCCGGCGACTTCGTCTCGCTGGTGGGGGACGTCTCCGGCGCTCCCGACACCCTTGCCAGGCTGGTGAAGATCCAGGACCGGCGCACCCTCCTGCGCCGCAGCGCCGACGACACCGATCCCGTCGAGCGGGCCGTGGTCGCCAACGCCGACCAACTGGTCATCGTGGTGGCTGCCGCCAACCCGGAGCCCCGCACCGGCTTCATCGACCGGGCACTGGTAGCGGCGTACGACGCCGGGATCGAGCCGATCCTGCTCGTCACCAAGGCGGACGTCCGGGATCCGGCCGAGCTGCTGTCCAACTACACCCACCTCGACTTCCCGGTGATCATCAGCCGTACTGCGGATGCGCAGGCCTCCGGCATCGATGCCCGCTCCGACGACGGCCTCTCCGCCCGGCTGGACAGCACGGCGGTGGCGGAGCTCCGCGCCCACCTGGACGGCAAGGTCACCGTCATGCTCGGCCATTCGGGGGTCGGAAAGTCCACCATGGTGAACGCGCTGACCGGCGCGGAGCGGGCCACCGGCGGGGTCAACGCCGTGACCGGACGCGGACGGCACACCTCGTCGTCGGCCCTGGCCCTGCGGCTGGCCGACGCCCCGTCAGGCAGCTGGATCATCGACACCCCCGGCATCCGTTCCTTCGGGCTGGCGCACGTGGACCCGGACCGGATCCTGCGGTCCTTCCCGGATCTGGCCCCCGGCACCGAAAACTGCGAACGCGGCTGCAAGCACACTGCCACGGCGGTGGACTGCGGCCTGGATGACTGGGTGAACAATGGCCACGCGGGCCCCACCGGTCCCGCCCGGCTGGCGTCCCTGCGCCGGCTGCTCGGCACGGACCCAAGGATGGAAGCGCAGGAAACGAAGGAACTGGGCAGCGTCACCTGACGCAGCCCAAGGTCCCGGCAGATGCCGGGACAGACGGTAGTTTGGAACCATGATCCAACCCGCTTCGAGCTACAACGACGACCTGCGCCTGGCCCATGTCCTGGCCGACTCCGTGGACGACCAGACCATGAGCCGCTTCAAGGCCCTGGACCTCCACGTCGAGACCAAGCCGGACCTGACGCCGGTCACCGACGCGGACAAGGCCGCGGAGGAAGCCATCCGCGGCCAGCTGTCCCGTTCCCGCCCCCGCGACGCCGTCCTGGGCGAGGAATTCGGCAGCACCGGCCACGGCTCGCGGCGCTGGATCATCGATCCCATCGACGGGACCAAGAACTTTGTCCGCGGCGTCCCCGTCTGGGCCACGTTGATCGCGCTGGTGGACGAGGGCGAACCAGTGGTGGGAGTGGTCAGTGCCCCCGCCCTCGGCAAACGCTGGTGGGCTGCGAAGGGCATGGGGGCGTACATGGGCCGGTCCCTTGCGGCGGCCACCCGGCTGCGCGTCTCGGACGTGTCCCGCCTCGCCGATGCGTCGCTCTCCTATTCCAGCCTCAGCGGCTGGAAGGAACGCGGGAACCTCGAGGAGTTCCTGGGCCTGACCGAGGACGTGTGGCGGACCCGCGCCTACGGCGACTTCTGGTCCTACTGCATGGTGGCGGAAGGATCGGTGGACATTGCCTGCGAACCCGAGTTGAACCTGTACGACATGGCGGCCCTCGTGCCCATCGTGGTGGAGGCGGGCGGCCGGTTCACGTCCCTTGAGGGTGAGGACGGCCCGTTCGGCGGGAACGCCCTGGCCACGAACTCCATCCTGCATTCCGAAGTCCTGCGGCGGCTCAATCCCTACCTCGACGACCTCCTCTGAGGAACCGGCCGCACGGGCCGGAACCGAAGATTACGACGCCGGATGCCTCCTTTGGGGGCGTCCGGCGTCGTTTTCTTCGGCCGGCGTAACAATTGCCTTAACAATTGCCCCGGCTTCAGTCCTGGCCGTTCGATGTCCTACGCTTTTATGCAGGTCACGAGTGCCAGCGCAAAACCCCGGTTTGCTGGCCGGCAACCCTCCATTCGCGGTGGGGTGCCCCGGGTGACGACCAGGCCGGTCCGGAGCGGATACGGCAAGCGCGGATTCCTGTAATAGCAGGGTCCTGATTCAAGTGAGGTCTCTGTGACAACTGCCACCGTCTCCCCCAGCACTGCAACCGCCGAAACTGCCGCCGCCTTCGACGCACGCCAGGCCGCCGCCGGACATCCCCTCGCCGCCGTTACCGGCGCCGAAATCCAGGCCCCCCTGATCACCGGCGGCCACATCCGGTACGCAAACCTCGACTACGGCGCATCAGCCCCGGCACTGTCCCTGGTCTCCGCGTACCTGAACGAAATCCTGCCCTATTACGCGAGCGTCCACCGTGGGGCCGGCTACGCCTCCCAGATCAGCACGTCCGTTTACGAGAACGCGCGCAGCATCGTCCGCGACTTCGTTGGCGGCCGTGCCGACGACTCCGTCATCTTCACGCGCAACACCACCGATTCGCTCAACCTGCTGGCCGGCTGCCTGCCTGTGACCGATGGGCGCCCCGCCGGTGAAGTCCTCTACCTGGACATCGAACACCACGCGAACCTCCTGCCGTGGCAGGGCGTGCCGCACCGCAGCATCGTCGCCGCGGACACCATCGCAGGCACCGTTGAGGCCGTACGGGCCGAGCTCGAGCAGGGCGGCGTCAGCCTGCTCGCAGTCACCGGCGCCTCCAACGTCACCGGCGAAATCCTGCCTATCCGCTCCCTCGCCGCGCTGGCCCACCAGCACGGCGCACGGATCGTTGTCGACGCCGCCCAGCTCGCGCCCCACCGCCGCGTCAACATCAGCGCCGACGACGTCGACTACCTCGCCTTCTCGGGCCACAAGCTGTACGCGCCCTTCGGCGCCGGAGTCCTGGTGGGCCGCCCGGACTGGCTCGATGCCGGTACGCCGCACCTCGCCGGCGGCGGTGCAGTCAAGGAAGCCAGGCTCGACGGCGTCAGCTGGGCCACCGGCCCGGCCCGCCACGAGGGGGGCTCCCCGAACGTGCTAGGTGCCGCCACCCTTGCCCGCGCCACCCAGGTCATCGCCGGGCTGGACCAGGACCGCTGGCATGCCCACGAATCGGCCATCCGGTCCTTCCTGGTGGAGGGCCTGCAGGACATCGAGGGCGTCACGGTCCACCAGATCTTCAAGGACACCAACCAGGAAACGGACACCATCGGAGTGGTCAACTTCTCCGTGGAGGGCTACGACGCCGGGCTGGTGGCCGCCTACCTCTCCGCGGAACACGGCGTGGGCCTGCGGGATGGGCGCTTCTGCGCGCATCCCCTGCTGAAGCGCCTGGGCCTGCCGTCCGGCTCCCTGCGTGCCAGCTTCGGCGTCGGGTCCCGGCTGGAGGACGCGGAGCGGCTCCTCACCGGCATCCGCACCCTGTGCAGCCGCGGACTGGGCTGGGACTACATAGTGGATGCGGGCCGCTGGGTACCCGCCAACGACTTCCGCACCTACCCGCACTGGGCGCCCAACACCCCCGGTACCGCGGGCGCGGCGCCCTGCACCGAAGACTGACCCGCGTACTGAACTCCGGCACCTGAACCCCCGGGTCCGCTCCCCGCACTCCTATGCCTGCCGTACGGTAAATTCAGACGGTATCCATCGGCAGCAGGTGAAGGAGGCCACGCGTGGTCCGGGGTGGTCCCAAACTTGATCACGGGCGGCGGCAGGAGTTGGGGCAAAGCTTCCAGGACGGCGGCAAGCATTACCAGCGGGTCCGGCCCGGTTACCCCGCCGAATCGGCCCGGTGGCTGGTGCCCGAAAACGCACGCGACGACCTGGACGGCGGCGCGGGCACCGGGAAATTCACGGCGCTGCTGCTGGACATGGGCCTGCAGGTGACCGCCCTCGACCCCTCCGCGGACATGCTCGCCCAGCTGGCGGCCCACTGCCCCGCCGCCACCGCTGTGGCCGGGACTGCCGAGGCGACCGGCCTGCCCGCGGCGCGCTTCGACGTCGTCACCGTGGCGCAGGCCTGGCACTGGTGCGATCCCCTGGTGGCGAGCACCGAGCTTGCCCGGGTGCTGCGCCCGCAGGGCACCCTGGGACTGGTCTGGAACCAGCTGGACACGTCCGTGCCGTGGGTGCACCGCCTGTCGCGGATCATGCACGCCGGGGACGTATACCGGCCGGGCCACAAGCCCGTGGTGGGCCCGGAATTCCAGCGGCTTGAGGGGCACGTGACGCACTGGCATGACACCGTGACCACCATCGACCTGATGGAGCTGACCAAGTCGCGGAGCTACTACCTGCGCGCCGGTGAGGCGACGCGGGCCAAGGTCTTGGCGAACCTGGACTGGTACCTGCACGAGCACCTCGGCCACGACGCAGGCCAGGAACTGGAACTTCCCTACCTCACGCTCGCGTGGCGTGCCGTGAAGGCATGACTGGACCGCCACGGACGCATTCGGGGCACCGCCGGCACGCCGGAAGCCGGTAGGCTTGGACCCGTGAAGACCAGTGCGCCCTCCTCCTCCATCGAGGACTACGTCAAGGTCATCTACTCATTCACCGAATGGCAGGACAAACCGATCACGTCCTCCCAGCTGGCGCAGCGCCTGGGCGTGGCCAACTCTTCAGTGTCCGAGATGGTCCGCAAACTCAAGGACCAGGGCCTGGTGGACCACAAGCCGTACAGCGCCGTGACCCTCACCGCCCCCGGCCTGCGCCTGGCGCTGGCCATGGTGCGCCGGCACCGCCTGATCGAGACCTACCTCGTCCAGCAGCTGGGCTACAGCTGGGACGAGGTCCATGACGAGGCCGAGCTGCTGGAGCACGCCGTTTCCGATACCTTCATCGAACGCGTCGCGGCCAAGCTTGGGAACCCCAGCCGGGACCCGCACGGCGACCCCATCCCCACCGCGGACGGACAGGTGCTGATGCCGCGCGCCCACCTGCTCGCCGAGCTGGACGAGGGCCACACGGGCAGGATCACCAGGATCAGCGACGACAACCCGGAACTCCTGCGCTACCTTGCCGCCGAGGACATCGACCTCGACGCCGAGGTGGAGGTTGTGGGGCGCAGGCCGTTCGGCGGCGCGCTGGTGGTGCGGATCGGCGGACCCGGCGGTGCCCGGGACTTCGACCTCGCAGACGAGATCGCCTCGGCCCTGTGGGTGTCCAGCGCCGCTCCCCACCCGGGCTGCGTCCTGGGCACGCCCTGACGCCCTCCCCCGGTCTTCCAATGCGGGACCTTCCGTTGCGGGACCTTCCGTTGCGGGACCTGCCGTAGCGAGACATCGATTTGGCTGCCTCCCGTATCGTGGACTCTGATGATCAGCAGACGTGACGCCGCAATAGCCCTTGATGTTCCCCTTGAGATGGCGCAGCGCCACGGCCTGCCCAAGTGGATGACGGAAGCCGAACTTCGCGGCATCATGGACAATCCCCCGGCATGGCTGGTCCAGTCCCGTGCCAACCGCACCGGCAAGCGGCCGGCGTGGGTGCACCTCGAATGCGCCGTGTGCGGGTACGGGGAGGCAGCGCGTCCCAAGAAGTGGTGGCCCGACTTCACCTACGTCGTGTGCGGGCACCACTCCTCCTCCGAGGTTCCATCCGTCCGCCCGGGTTTCGTCCGCAGCGAGTACGACGGCGTGGGCACGCGTTTTGTGGGCATCGCGGACGTGGAGGCTCCGGCCTCCTGAGCCCGGGTTCCACCGCCGGGGACGTTCCGCGGCCCCTGCCGCTCATCCGCCGTTGCCGGTCATTTCCTCTGGAACCGCGGTGAGGTGGAGCTCGGCGCCGTCGCGGAGGACGGCAATGTCGAGGGGCTGGCCGATGGCGTCGGCGAACAGCAGCCGTTGCAGGCTCTCGGCGTTGCTGACAGAGTGGCCTCCGGCCGCCAGCAGGATGTCTCCGGGTACCAGTCCTGCCTTGGCGGCGGGCGAACCGGACAGCACCTCCACCACCCGCAGGCCTTCGCGGTACCCTGTGCGCACCACGGCGCTGGCGTTGAGCTGGATGGGTGTGCTGACCAGGCCCAGGTAGGCTCGGCGGACCCTGCCGTCGGACAGCAGGGCGGAGATGATCCTGCGGGTCGTGGCATTGATCGGGATGGCCAGTCCCAGCCCGGCACCGGCTACGGCGGTGTTGATGCCGACGATCCTTGCGTGCGTGTCCGCCAGGGCGCCCCCGGAATTTCCCGGATTCAGGGCCGCGTCCGTCTGGATGACGTCTTCGATGACGCGCCGGTTGCCGCCGGACCACACGGGGATGGCACGGCCCAGGCCGCTCACCACTCCTGCGGTGACGGACCCGGCCAGGCCCAGCGGATTTCCGACGGCCACCACGAGTTGGCCTACGCGCAGGGATTCCGCTGCTCCGAACCGGGCGGGCGGAACCTTCGGGCGCGAGCCGTGGACCACGGCGAGATCGGACAGCGGGTCGGCGCCCACAAGCTCAAGGTCCATTCTGCTGCCGTCGGCGAAGACGGCGTGTCCCTGCCTGGTGCCCGCCACGACATGGGAATTCGTGAGCAG
>JABFWC010000377.1 GCA_013362385.1 Pseudarthrobacter sp. | reverse complement strand
GGTGGTTATGGCTGATCCGGCACGTGCTGCCAAGTTGGCGCAGCGGATTAAGGTTGTTGTTGCTGAGGCCCTGGGCCGGAAGGTTAAGGATCCCCGGTTGGAGGGGATTACCGTTACCGATGCCCGGGTGACCAATGACCTGCAGCACGCCACTGTTTACTACACCGTTTTCGGCGACCAGGCCGTCCAGGCTGATGCTGCCAAGGGGCTTGAGAAGGCCAAGGGCGTGCTTCGGCAGGAGGTTGGCCGCAATATCACCGCCCGGCTGACCCCCACCCTCGAGTTTGTCGCCGACCAGATTCCGGTCAACGCCTCCAACCTGGAGGAACTGCTCCGGGAAGCCCGGAAGCGGGACGCCGAGGTTGCCGCGCTGGCCGCCAACGCCCGGCACGCCGGCGACGCCGACCCGTACAAGTCCGACGCGTCCGCCGATGTGGACATCGACGAAGACGACTTCGACGAAGAGGACCTCGACCTCACCGACCGCGAAGAGTTCGACGAGGACGGCAACAAGTAAGAGGTTTCATCACAAAATGAATGGCAGGACCGGATGCTTTCCGGTCCTGCCATTCCTGTCTATCGCGTCCATTCAGGGTTGACGCGCGGGCCTAGTCGACGTCCACTTCAATGAGCCGGCCTCCGGGCGCCGTCATGGGAGCGGGCGGGCCCTCAGGATCCGACACGCCTACCAGGGCATCCACCGTTGCGAAGACGTCGCCGCCCTTGAACTCAACGTCGGCAGGCATGTTCACGGTCAGGAAGTGCGACCGCTCGCCCTCGCTGTTAAACTTCAGGATTTCGCCGCCGAACAGGGATGCGACGTACACATCACCCTTGTCGGTCACGGCCAGCCCCGTCGGGGTGAGGATGTGGTCCTGCCACAGTTTCGCCTCGCCGGTCCATGGATTAACCTTAAAGATGGCGCCGCGGGCGCCCAGTGCCGGGCCCGGCTTACCGCCAGGGAGCGACGACACGTACAGCCAGCCGTCCGGACCTACCTCCACGTCGGTGGGAACGGGCTCGAAGGCGTATGTAAAGCCCGCGCAGTCCGGCGCATGCTGTGATGCTGCAAAGTCTTTCGTGAGCTTCACCGGGCGGGGCGGAAGTACAGCTACCGTGGAAATCCTGCCGGAGTCCAGGTCGACCTTGAGGATGGCGTTGGCGCCCGCATCAGCGATGTAGGCCGTATCCTTCCAGAGGGCCAAGGCATAAGGGTGTGAGTCGATCGCCCCTGTGTACTGGGCCGGCGGGGCGTCCTTCAGTGCTCGAGCTTCGGTGAGGCATTGCTGGCTGACGTCATCCCCGAAACCATAATGCTGCTTGCGGTCGGGATTGACGCTCCGCTCGTAGTCGGCCAAGCTGGCGACTTTGTCCACGTCGCCGTTGGAGTTGATGGACTTCAGGTGGCTGTGCAGTGCGGCGGGATTACCCTGTCCGGCCCCGATGCTCTCCAGGAAGTACGTGGTGTCACCACGTGTTTCAGCCCCGGCAACCTCCCAGCCCTCCTTGCCGGTGTAGACGTCCTTCCGGTCCCCGTCGTGCTCGACGCGCGTGAGGGTACCGGCGAAATCCTGGCTGACGTGAACGGTTTCGCCGTCCCCTACGGCGAGGTGGAGCGGCGAGACGAGGCCCGTGGCCATGACTTCGTAGTCGGGGTCGTGGCCGGCGGCGAAAGCCGGCGCGGCCTGGACCAGCGAGGCGGCGGCAACGCAGGCGATAAAAGTGAGTTTTCGTTTCATTATTGAGGACTCCGTGATTGTGCCCCACTGGGGGCTGAGGATGTGGAGTGTCGGGAGGCCTGCAGGGAGCTCCCGCGCGCAAGAATATGCCTGTTCCCCAAGGTTGTCGTGGGTTGCTGCCCCCTATTGGCCCCCCTCGTACGTCCCCTAATGGCAGTGGCATGGCTAGGATTCTGCTATGAACCAGGAGGACCAGCTTGGGACCGCACAACAGCCCGGAACGGCCGAATACCTTGAGCGGGCAGTAGCCCTTGCCACCCGCAACGTCGCCGACGGCGGCGGGCCGTTCGGGGCGGTGGTAGTGACTCCTGACGGGAGCGTCCATGAGGGCGTCAACCGGGTCACCCGGGACAACGACCCCACTGCCCACGCGGAGGTCGTCGCCATCCGGGCAGCCGCCGCCGCAACAGCCAACTTCGACCTTGGCGGTTCGGTACTTTACGCCAGCTGCGAGCCGTGCCCCCTGTGCCTGGCTTCCGCACTGTGGGCCAGGATTGGCCGGGTGTATTTCGCCGCCGACCGCCACGGGGCAGCCGCCGCAGGCTTTGACGACGCCCTCTTCTACGAATACTTCAGCGGCAGCAGGCCCGAGCTGATGCCGGTCACCCGGGATGACATCCCGACGTCGGGCATCCCGTTCCAGACGTGGCGTGCCTTCGAGGGCAGGAAGGAATACTAGCCATGGAACCGGCGCTCATCAGCTGCCCCGCCTGCGGAAAGACCAACCGGGTTCCTGCCTCGGCCGCGGGCCACCCCCGCTGCGGCAACTGCAAGGCGGACCTGCCGTGGATCGTCTCGGCAGGCGACAACGATTTCACCGCCGTGGCTGAGCAGTCGTCCGTTCCGGTGCTGGTGGACTTCTGGGCCGAGTGGTGCGGGCCCTGCCGCATGGTCAGCCCCGTGCTGGACAAACTGGCCCGGGAACGCCCGGGAAAGATCAAGTTGGTGAAAGTGGACGTGGACTCATCGCCGCGGCTGTCCCAGCGCTTCGAGGTGAAGGCGATCCCCACGCTGATGGTCATTGTCGACGGGAAGGTGGCTGCCCGACAGGCAGGCGCCGCCCCGGCGAACGTGCTCCGCTCCTGGCTGGACCACGCCGTCTCGGGCGCACGCAGTTAGCGGCCGTCCAAGGCTAGACTTCGCCGCTCCCCGAACCCCCGCGCTTCCTGCCGGGCAGCCGGGACAGCCCCTCAAGCAGCTCCTCCTTCCCGCCGCACAGGGCGATCCGGACCCACCCCTCGCCAATGGAGCCGAACGCAGTCCCGGGCGCCAGGGCCACCCCGGCGTCGGTGAGGAAGCGCCGAACCCAGCCGCGCACGTCGCCGCCGGTAACGTGCGACATATCCGCCCACAGGTAGAAGGCACCGTCCGCCCGCAGGTAGGGGATGCCCTTGGCATCAAGAACGGCGGAAGCAGCGTCCCGGTTGGCCCGGTAGTGCGTGTGCGCGTGCCGTACGTAGTCCTGCGGGCCGGTGAGGGCCGCGAGCGCGGCGTACTGCGGCGGCGATGCCACGCAGGAGACGATCGATTCCATGACGTTGTCCATCATTCTTTCCAGCCCGGGCGGGCACACCAGCGCACCGATGCGCAGGCCGGTGAGGCCGTACGTCTTGGACAGCGTCAGCGACGTGAACACGCGCGCATCGCCGGGCGTCCCGCCGTCGAACCTTGCCGGGCTGATGTGCGGCACGTCGTATGTGAAGGCCTCATAGCACTCATCCGAGATGACCCACAGGTCGTGGCGGCGGGCTAGGTCCATCAGCCCGCGGACCACATCCTCGCCGAGCACCGCGCCGAGGGGGTTCGACGGCGAATTCAGGACCAGTACGCGGCTCCGGTCCGTGACGAGGGCCGCCAAGTCCTCCGTCCGCGGCTGGAATCCCCGGTCCGGGTGCAGCGGGTATCCGACAGGAACGGCGTTGAGCAGCCGGGCCGTCATGGCGAAGGTGGGGTAGCCCGGATTCGGGATCAGGATCTCGTCGCCGGGGGAGAGCAGCAGGCTCATGGCGAAGTGCAGCCCCTGCTGCGCGCCGGACACCACGAAGACCCGGTCCGCGCCGACATCGACGCCCTGCTCCGCCCGGAACCTCGCAGCGAAGGCTTCCCGCAGGGCGGGGATCCCCGCGTTCGGGGTGTAGTTGGTCTCGTCCCGGTCCAGGCAGGCGATGCCGGCGTCGAGGACGTGGCGGGGGAGGGGAAAGCCGGGCTCGCCGATGCTCAGCACGAGTGCGTCCGGGGTGCGCCAGGCGGCCTCCGTGATCTCGCGGATCTGGTTGACGGGCACGTCGCGGACATGGGCGGCAAGCTCAGGCATGCCTGCCATCCTAGCTGCGTCCCGCTGCGCCGGGGCGACGACCAGCGCCGATATACTGGGAGGCGTGCTTTCTGGACTGGTGATAGTGGACAAGCCGCAGGGATGGACCAGCCATGATGTGGTTGGCCGGATGCGGCGCCTCGCAGGCACCCGGAAAGTGGGCCACGCGGGCACCCTTGATCCGATGGCCACGGGCGTGCTCGTGGTGGGCATCAACAAGGCCACCCGGCTGCTCACCTACATCGTAGGCACCTCCAAGACCTATACCGCCACCATCCGCCTGGGCCAGTCCACCGTGACGGACGACGCCGAGGGGGAGGTGGTTGCCACAGCCGGCACCGCCGGCGTCGACGAGCAGGCAATCCACGACGGCGTCGCAGCCCTCACGGGTGACATCCAGCAGGTGCCCAGCAGCGTCAGCGCGATCAAGGTCAACGGCGAACGCGCCTATGCCCGCGTCCGCTCGGGTGAAGACGTCCAGCTCGCCGCGCGTCCGGTCACCATCCACCGGTTCGAGGTCCACGGCATCCGCCGCGACCCCGAAGCGGATGTGATCGATTTGGACGTCACGGTGGAATGCTCCTCCGGCACCTACATCCGGGCCTTGGCCCGGGACCTTGGCAACGGGCTCGGCGTCGGGGGACACCTCACTGCCCTGCGCCGCACCCACGTCGGCCCTTACTCCCTTGAACAGGCACGCACCCTGGAGCAGCTCGCTGAAGAGCTCAACGTGCTGGACATGTCCGACGCCGCGCGCGCACTCATGCCCAACCGCGAACTGAGCGCCGAGGAAACCACCGAGATCTCCTTCGGGCGGCGCATCGCCTCGGGCGCCGCGCCCGGCAGCCCGTCGGCCGCAACCCCCGAGCATCCTGCCGCCGCATTCGCCCCGGACGGCAGCCTGGTGGCCCTCCTCGCCGACGCCGGAAACTACGCAAAGCCCGTGCTCGTGTTCGCCCCCGGCAACGGTTCGCCCGCCAGCGCGCCCGCGGAGGCCTAGGCGTGGACGCATACTTTTACATCATCCTCGTCGTCGGCCTGGTCTCCACGGTGTTGTGCCTCGGCGCGGGCATCCTCCGCAAGGCGCCCAACGACGTCACCATCCTCTCCGTCGTGGCTGTGGAGGCCACCCTGGTCGTGTACCTGGTCGGCTCAATCGTCCGCGTGGTCGCCGGCGAGGCGATCGCGGGCGAAGCCTGGGAATTCTGGGGCTACATGGCCACCGCCATGCTCCTGCCGCCGGGCGCCGTCTACTGGTCCATCCTGGAGCGCACACGGTGGAGCAACTTTGTCCTGGCCGCCGTCGGCGTCACCGCACTCGTGATGGCCGCCCGAATGAACCAGATCTGGTACTGAAGTGGAAGAAGCACACAGCATGAAAGACCAGCAGTCCCGGACCGCCGCAGGCGGTGCTCCCGCGGAAAGCGTCCGCAACACCCGCAACACCGGCCCGGGCCGGCTGCTGATCGCGGTCTATGGAGTGTTCGCCATTTCCGCCACGGCACGTGCCGGGTACCAGATCCTCACCAAATTCTCAGAAGCCCCGGTGGCCTACCTGCTCTCCGCCTTCGCCGCCCTCGTGTACGTCGTGGCCACGGTCTCCCTGGCCAAGGCCGGCACCACCTGGTTCAAGGTGTCGGTTGCCGCGGTGCTGGTTGAACTGGCAGGTGTCCTGGTGGTCGGCGCGCTGAGCGTGTTCGATTCCGTGCAGTTCCCGCACGAGACCGTATGGTCCCTCTTTGGCCGCGGCTACGGCTTCATCCCCCTGCTGCTTCCGGTGCTGGGCCTGGTATGGCTGTACCGGCGCCGGCCGTCCCGGACCGCGGCGGCGCAGGCAAAGGCGCGGCAGTGAATCCGGGTACCCTTGAAGAGTTCCGCGGCCGGCAGGGCGCCGGAACGTCGATTCCTGCAGGCAGCTAAGGCGAGGGTGATGGTCTACATCTGGAACGATCCGTCCGAGGTCCCGGCGGACTTCGGCCCATCCGTCGTCACCTTCGGCAACTTCGACGGCGTCCACCGCGGCCACCAGCAGGTGCTGTCCCAGCTCATCCGCTCGGCCCGCCGCACCCACGCCAAGGCCGTGGCAGTGACCTTCGATCCGCACCCGGCGCAGGTCCACCGGCCCGAAGCAGCGCCCGAACTGATCATGGGCCTCGACGACAAACTGGAGGCACTGGGCGAACTCGGGCTGGACGCCATCCTGGTGGTCAAGTACTCGCTGGACCTTGCCAGCCTGACCGCCGAGGAATTCGTGGAGCAGTACTTGGTGGACTGCCTGCACGCCAGCCAGGTGGTGATCGGCCATGACGCCCGCTTCGGCAGGGGCAACTCCGGCGACCTGGACACCATGAAGGCGCTCGGCGACAAGTTCGGTTTCGACGTGCAGGTCATCAGCGAGTTCGGCTCCGAGGGCTACCCGCTGCATGAGGACGACGGCAAGGACCGCCGCTGTTCGTCCACCTGGGTGCGCGAAGCCCTGCAGGAAGGCGACGTCGTCACCGCCGCCGCCGTCCTGGGCCGCCCGCACCGGATGCGCGGCGAAGTTGTCCACGGCGCCGCCCGCGGCAGGGCCCTCGGTTTCCCCACAGCCAACCTCTCCTCCAATGCCACCGGACTGGTCCCTGCCGACGGGATCTACGCCGGCTGGCTCGTGGACCAGGCCGGGAAACGCTGGCCGGCCGCCATTTCCGTGGGCTCCAACCCGACCTTCGACGGCGTCAGCCGCCAGGTGGAGGCGCACGTCATCGACCGGCCCAAGGAAGCCGTGGAGGACTTCGATCTGTACGACCAGACAGTAGTCATCGA
The DNA here is from genome assembly GCA_013362385.1 of Pseudarthrobacter sp. Lineage (GTDB taxonomy): Bacteria > Actinomycetota > Actinomycetes > Actinomycetales > Micrococcaceae > Arthrobacter. The sequence goes on along the minus strand of JABFWC010000377.1, from coordinate 3,701 downwards.
ATTCGTCGAGCGGCTGCGCGGCATGGTGGCCTACCGTGGGCCTGAGGCCCTGGTGGAACAGATGCAGCTGGATGTGGTGCAGGCGCACCAGCTCCTGGCCGGCCACTGACGCATCCACCGGGTGGACCACAACGAAAGGCAGCACGTGTCCGTCGAGAAGAACACCCGCAAGCTGGATAAGGGGATCGTCCGCGACTTCAGCTCCCGAATGAGCTACGCCTCCTACCTGCAGCTGCCAACACTCCTGAGCGCCCAGCAGCCCGTGAGCCAGCCCGAACACCACGACGAACTGCTGTTCATCATCCAGCACCAGACCACGGAGCTGTGGCTCAAGCTGGTCCTGCACGAGCTGCGCAGCGCGGCGGCGTGGCTCCGGACAGACGACCTCGGTTCGGCGCTGAAGGGCATTGCGCGGGTCAAGCACATCCAAAAGACCCTCACCGAGCAGTGGTCCGTGCTGGCCACCCTGACGCCCACCGAGTACTCCCAGTTCCGCGGGTTCCTGGGCAATTCCTCAGGCTTCCAGTCCGCCCAGTACCGGGCGGTGGAATTCGTGCTCGGCAACAAGAACCGGAAGATGCTGCCGGTTTTCGACTCCGACCCCCAGGCCCATGCCATGTTGGCGGAACTGCTCGCCGCACCGAGCATCTACGACGAATTCCTCGCCTACCTCGCCCGGCAGGGCTTCGACGTCCCCGTGTCCGTCCTCGAACGCGACGTCACGCGGGCACACGAGTTCGCCCCGGAGCTGGTGCCGCTCTTCAAGCACATCTACGAACATGCGGCGGAGAACTGGGCCGCCTACGAGGCATGCGAGGAACTGGTGGACCTGGAGGACAACTTCCAGCTCTGGCGCTTCCGCCACCTGCGCACGGTCCAGCGGACCATCGGCATGAAGACCGGCACCGGCGGCTCCAGCGGCGTGGCCGTCCTGCAGAAGGCCCTGGAACAGACATTCTTTACGGAACAATTCGCAGTTAGGACGGAGATCGGACAATGAGCCAGCATCTGGAAGACACCACAGTAATGGCCGGGGCTCTGCAGCAACGCGCCGCCGGGCTGGATCGCCAGGACCCGCTGGCGCACTACCGCGACCGCTTCGTCGGAACCGACACCGCCCTGTCCTACCTCGACGGCAACTCCCTGGGGCGGCCGCTGAAGCGGACGGCGGAGGACATCGCAGCCTTCATCAACGACGAATGGGGCGGCCGGCTCATCCGCGGCTGGGACGAGCGGTGGCTCGACCTGCCCCAGGCAATCGGGGACCAGCTGGGCAGGGCGGTGCTGGGAGCCGCGCCGGGCCAGACCATCGTCGCCGATTCCACCACCGTGGTGCTGTACAAGCTGATCCGTGCCGCCCTGGCGGTCGTGGCCGACCCGGACCGCAACGAGCTTGTCCTCGACACCGAGAACTTTCCCACCGACCGCTACCTCGTGGAGGGGATCGCCCTCGAGGAGGGCCTCACGCTGCGCTGGATCACTCCCGATCCCGCTGCCGGGGTGACTGTTGAACAGGTGCGCGAAGCTGCCGGGCCCCGCACCGCCGTCGTGCTCCTCAGCCAGATCGCCTACCGCTCAGGACACCTGGCGGACCTTCCCGGCATCACAGCGGCCGTGCACGACGCCGGCGCCCTGGTGGTGTGGGACCTGTGCCATTCCGCCGGATCCGTGGAGATCGACCTCGACGGCGCAGGCGTGGACTTCGCCGCGGGCTGCACCTACAAGTACCTCAACGGCGGCCCGGGCTCGCCCGCCTTCGCGTATGTCAACGCCCGGCACCTGCCGTTTCTGAACCAGCCCATCTGGGGATGGATGGGCCGCAAGGACGGGTTTGAGATGGCGGCCGGCTACCAGCCGGCAGACGGCATCCGCGGGTTCCTCAGCGGCACGCCTGCCATCTTCGGGATGCTCGCCTTGCAGGGCACCCTGGACCTCATCGAGGAAGCATCCATGGCCGCCATCCGGGCCAAATCGGAGAAGCTGACCGCCTTCGCCGTGGAGGTGTTCGACGCCTGGCTGGCACCCCTGGGCGCTGAACTGGCATCGCCGCGCGACCCCGCGCTGCGCGGAAGCCACATCACCGTGGACCACCCGGACTTCACCAAGGCCACCGTGGAGGCGCTGTGGGACCAGGACGTGATCCCCGACTTCCGCGCACCGCGCGGCATCCGGGTGGGCCTGTCACCGCTGAGCACCAGCTTCGGGGAGGTCCTGCACGGCATGGCCGCGATCCGGGCCCGGTTGAACGGCTGAGCCGCACTGTTTCGACAAGGTTAGGGCGCGGCCGGTAAACTGGACGATGGATCCGGCTGCAGTCCGTGGCGGCTGGTTCCTGTTGTTTGCGGCCGTACCCGGGTGACCGGGCCAGGAACGCAGGCGGCAGACCCGGCAGTGAGTTTCTGACCGGGCCCGCACGGCACATTCCCAAGGAGTAATTGTGGCACTTGACGCCGCTGTAAAGCAGTCCATCATCAAGGAATACGCAACCGCGGAAGGCGACACCGGTTCGCCCGAGGTCCAGGTTGCGGTCCTGACCCAGCGGATCAAGGATCTGACTGAGCACATGAAGGAGCACAAGCACGACTTCCACACCCAGCGCGGTCTGCTGGCCATGGTTGGTCGTCGCAAGCGTATGCTGAGCTACCTCAAGAAGACTGACATCGCCCGCTACCGTTCGCTCATCGAGCGCCTCGGCCTGCGCCGCTAGTCTGGCTTTGGGGCGGCCCTTTCCACCACGGAACGGGCCGCCCTTTCCAAAAGAAAAACTAAACAGGAGGATCAACCGCATCACGCATTCGCGGTCCTCGGTAGTGATCTCCGGGAAGGCTTTTCCTAAGCCCCGGCCCGTGGGTCTCGATCGATGACCGGGTGCAGGGCCAGTAGACAGATGCTGGGCTGGGTTGATGCGGCTGGACTTCCGTGAAACAGAAACGGAGGTGACTCTCTTGGAGGGTCCCGAAATCCAGTTCTCAGAGGCAGTCATTGACAATGGCCGCTTCGGCAAGCGCGTAATCCGCTTCGAAACCGGCCGTCTCGCCAAGCAGGCAGCCGGCGCAGCCATGGTGTACATCGACGACGACACCGCCCTGCTGTCCGCCACCACCGCCGGAAAGCACCCGCGTGAAGGCTTCGACTTCTTCCCGCTGACGGTCGACGTCGAAGAGCGCATGTATGCCGCCGGCCGCATCCCGGGCTCGTTCTTCCGCCGCGAAGGCCGCCCCTCCACCGAGGCCATCCTGGCCTGCCGCCTGATGGACCGCCCGCTGCGCCCCGCCTTCATCAAGGGCCTGCGCAACGAGGTCCAGATCGTCGTAACCGTCCTGGCGATCAACCCCGACGAGCTCTACGACGTCGTGGCCATCAACGCCTCCTCGATGTCCACGCAGCTGTCCGGCCTTCCGTTCTCCGGTCCGATCGGCGGCGTCCGCGTTGCCCTGGTCGCGGACGAAAACGGCTCGCAGTGGGTTGCTTTCCCGAAGCACTCCCAGCTGGAGAACTCCGTGTTCAACATGGTGGTTGCCGGCCGCGTTGCCGGTGACGACGTCGCCATCATGATGGTCGAGGCCGAAGCCACGGACAACTCCTGGAACCTGATCAAGGAACAGGGCGCCACCGCCCCCACCGAGGAAGTTGTTGCCGAAGGCCTCGAGGCTGCCAAGCCGTTCATCAAGGCCCTGTGCGACGCCCAGTCTGACCTGGCT
>JABFWC010000404.1 GCA_013362385.1 Pseudarthrobacter sp. | reverse complement strand
CATGTCCGAACTGCGTTTCCGCAGCCGACCGGTCCGCCCTGACGTCCAGCGGGAAGCCAAGCTTGAGCAGCTTTTCGCGTTCCTGCCAGTCCACGGACGTGGTGATATGCAGCGACGGACTGCCGGGAGCAAGGGTGATGTGCTGGGTCAGGGGTGATAAGCCTGCCAGGCGCTCCACCACCACGACAGCGCTTCCGCCTTCATCCCCGAGCCGGACCGATTGGGCCTGCTCCAGCGGTGTTACGTTGCGCCGGTAGAACTCGTCGATGTCCCAGGCGTCCCATTCGTTGGGGGTGTCGCGGTGCAGTTCCAGCAGGTTGCCCCGCTGTCCGGGGGCAATGGCCTCGCGGCCGGTGGCGTGGTCGCGCAGGGAGGTGAGCAGTCCGTCGGCGTCCACGACGGCCCTGATGATGCCGTTGTCCAGGACGTAGCCGCCGTCGGACGCTGTGGCCTGGACCGGCTCCGCGGCTGGCCCGGGCTCCCCCACGGCCAACGCAGGAACCCCGCTCCGCGGGTGGGGTGCGGCATTGAGCAGGAACTGCCGGTTGCCGGAGCCAAGCATCGCGGCGGCGGCCTGGCTGATGAGGGCCTCGAGCGCGCTTTCGATGGCCTGGTAGTTGCGTTCGGCGTCCCGGTGGACCCAGGCGATGGCACTGCCGGGAAGGATGTCGTGGAACTGCTGCAGCAGCACCAGCTGCCAGAGCCGCTTGAGCTCGGCGGCGGGGTACCCGTAGTCCCCGCCGCACCGCACAGCGGCCGTGGTGCACCACAGCTCCGCTTCACGCAGCAGGTGCTCACTGCGGCGGTTGCCCTTTTTGGTCCGGGCCTGGGTGGTATACGTCCCCCGGTGCAGCTCCAGGTACATCTCCCCCACCCAGACCGGCAGCGACGGATAGTCCTGCTCGGCCTGCCGGAAGAAGCTCTCCGGGGAGCCGATCCGCACTTTCGGCGATCCTTCCAGGTCCGCCGTACGGGCAGCGGCGGCCAGCATCTCCCGCGTGGGGCCCCCGCCGCCGTCGCCGTAGCCGAAGGGCACCAGCGACACACTGCCGCGTCCGTGGTCGCGGTAGTTCCGCTCTGCGTGGGCCAGGTCCCGGGCACTGAGGTCGGAGTTGTAGGTGTCCACCGGCGGGAAATGCGTGAACAGCCGGGTGCCGTCGATGCCCTCCCAATTGAAGGTGTGGTGGGGCATCCTGTTGGTCTGGTTCCAGGAGATCTTTTGCGTGAGGAACCAGCGGCTGCCCGCGGCCTTGACGATCTGCGGCAGGGCCGCGGAGTATCCGAATGAGTCCGGCAGCCAGGCCTCCCGGCACTCGACGCCGAACTCCGCCAGGAAGAAGCCCTTGCCCTCAACGAACTGCCGTGCCATCGCCTCGCCGCCGGGCATGTTGGTGTCGGATTCGACCCACATGCCGCCCACCGGAACGAACTGGCCGGCCCCGACCTTCTCCCGGATCCGGCTGAACAGCTCCGGGTAAAGCTCCTTGATCCAGGCCAGCTGCTGCGCGGAGGAGCAGGCAAAGACGAAGTCCGGGTTTTCGTCCATCAGCGCCACGACGTTGGAGAACGTCCTGGCGCACTTGCGGATCGTCTCGCGGACGGGCCAGAGCCACGCGGAGTCGATGTGCGCGTGCCCGGTGGCCACCAGCTGGTGCGCCGAAGCATACGCCTGCCGGGCCAGGACCACGGCGAGCTCTTCGCGGCCTGCCGCAGCCGTGCCCGCGACGTCATCCGGGTCCATCACGTCCATCATGCGCTCGAGCGCCCGGAGGATCTCGTGGCGCCGGGGAAGCTCCAGGGGCAGCTGCTCCATGAGCCCCGCCAGCGTCCAGACGTCCTGCTGGAGATCCCACACCGTCTGGTTCAACTCGGCGATGGCGATCGTTCCCAGCCTGTACTGCGGCGCGTCGCCGGCAGTGGACTTGTCACCCAGCGGAGTCGCGGCAAAGGTCCAGCCCTGGGCCATGTCCGGGTTGGCGGCCGCCTCCACGTAGAAGTCCACCGCCATGCCGCCACCCAGGAGCTTCAGCGGGATGTACTGGTTCCGGGGCGAAATCGCCTTGATGATCGTGCCGTCCGGCCGCCACGCGATGCCCTCGCACTGGAAGCCCGGGGCTTCGATGGTGAAGCCGAGGTCGACCACCACCTCAACGGCGGTGTCCGGCTCGGCGCCCCATCCGTCAGGCACCTCTCCCTGCAGGCGCAGCCACTTGGTGCCCCAGGGCTTGCCCCAGGCGGCTCCGTGCTCCTGGGGCTGGAATACCTGCCGCATCGCCTCCAGGGCGGGGACCGGTTCATCGGGGACATCCCAGCTGCTCAGGGCAAGCGGAACAGTCCTGCCGTAGATGGCGGGGGTAAGGCGCTCGCGCACAAACCTCTGCAGGCGGACTTCCGTGATCCGGCGGTCGTCATGCAATGTTGGTCCTCTTTAACGCTTGAGACTGGATCATCCTGTCCATTCGATGGACAAAAATCTACCCGTTGGTAGCTTGATAAACCACCCTATGGCGGAAAGAGGCGGCAGCCACTTTTAGCCGCCCCGGGCCGCGACCGCGGGCCGGAGGATCCGGTGCACGCCTGCGTAAACATTGAAGCTGGTTCCCCGGCTGAAGCCGGCCACTGTCAGTCCGTTCGCTTCCGCGAGTTCCACGGCCAGGCTCGAGGGTGCGCTTACCGCGGCCAGCACGGGGATCCCCGCCAGCGAGGCCTTCTGCACCAGCTCGAAGGATGCCCTGCCGGAAACCTGCAGGACCGTTCCGCGCAGGGGCAGCAGCCCTTCGCGGAGGGCCCAGCCCACCACTTTGTCCACGGCGTTGTGCCGCCCCACGTCCTCGCGCAGGCACAGCAGGCTCGCGCCGCCGTCGTCATCAATCTTGAACAGGCCGGCCGCGTGCACTCCCCCGGTGTCCTCGAAGAGGCGCTGGGATTCCCGCAGCAGGCCGGGCAGCGATGCCAGGACTTCGGCGTCCACCGTCAGGGGGTCCGCCTGGGGGCTGTAGTGGGAGGACTTGCGGACCGCTTCGATGGAGTCTGTTCCGCAGATGCCGCAGGAACTGGACGTGTAGACCTTGCGTCCGGTGTCGGGCACGGGGACATCCGGCCGCAGTTGGGCCTCCACGACATTGAAGGTCTGGACGCCGTTCTCGTCCTCACCGGCGCAGAACCGCAGCGACACCAGCTGTTCGGGCGCCCAGATGACGCCCTCGGACACCAGGAACCCCGCAACGAGGTCAAAGTCGTCCCCCGGCGTCCGCATGGTCACCGAATAGGAGAGCCGGCCGAGCCGGATTTCCAGCGGCTCTTCAACGGCGAGGACGTCTTCCCGGTGCCGTACCGGGTATTCCAGTGCGGCGGGCGAGCCGTCCAGGACATACTTGTGCACCTTCCGGCGCTGGGTTACGCGTCCCATGTCCCATCCTGCCTGTTCATAACTCCATCATGGCATCAACCGGGGGCGCCTCATCCGAGGAGCGCGCTCCAGTCGACGGGACCGGCCGCAGCAGGTTTTCCCTTGGGCTGACTGGTCCGTGCGGTGCGCGGCTTTGCTTTCGCCGGCGCCTCCGGGGGTGGAATCGGCGGTCCCCATGGAAGGGGGAAGGCCGGTACCGGTTCGCCCAGCTGCACGCCGTGCGGCGGCACCACCAGGACCCCGTCGGCAGATGCCAGTCCGCGCATCATGCCGGGGCCCGTATGCTGCGCGGGGGATGCCATCCCGAACAGCAGCCGGAAGGGCATCAGCCGGGTGCGCCCCGGGTCAGGCTCGATCATGGTTCCGCAGGGGACCTCCTGCACCGGGGGCATGGCCGCGTGCCCCAGGGCGGCGAGCAGCGGGGCGCCCACGGTGGACAGCGCCATCATAGCGGCGAGCGGATTCCCGGGCAGCCCCAGCACGAAGCGCCCGTCCGGCAGTTCGGCAAGGACGGCCGGATGGCCGGGCCGCATCGCCACGCCGTTGATCAGGAGCCGTCCGCCCAGCTCGGCCACGGCACGCCTCAAGTGGTCCGTCCCGGAACGGCCTGTCCCGCCGGTAGTGATGACGACGTCGGCCGGCTGGCCGCGAGCGTCGGGCGCCTCGGGCACCACGTCTTCAAGCGCGGCGAGCCATTCCGCGTAGGAGTCGCCGATCCTTTGGCTGCCGCCGGGTATCCCGCCGAGCATCGCTACGACGCCGGGAAGCTGCGGGCCGAACGTGTCCCTTACCTGGCCAGGAGCGGGTGTCCCCTGTTCCACGACTTCCGAGCCGGTAAGCACCAGGCGCACCACCGGCTTGCCCTGGACGTACAGCTCGTCGTGTCCCGCGACCGCCGCTAGCGCAAGGTGCGCCGGGTTGAGGTCCACGCCTGCCTTCACCAGGACGTCGCCCGCCAAGGCTTCCTCCCCTGCCTTCCGGATGTGCTCGCCCGCGCGCGGTTCACCGGGCCGGGCGCTGCCTCCGGTCCTCAGGATGGGCAGGCCTTCATCATCCTTTCCCAGCAGGGCGCTTTCGGTGCGCAGCACTGCCTTGGCCCCGGGAGGAATGAGCCCGCCTGTTGCGATGGGGCTCGCCTGGTGCGGTGCAAGGCGGGTTCCGGGATCCACCGGAATCCACGGCCCGCTTCCATTGACGGCCCAGCCGTCCATGGCCGATGAGGCGTAGTGCGGCATGTCCTGCAGGGCGACGACGTCACGCGCCAGCCGCCGGCCGAGGGCTTGCCGTAGGGGAACGGGACCGGGAGGAATGGGCGTGGCTGCATCGAAGGCTGCCTGCCTCGCCTCGGCCCAGGTGTGGTCCAGATTGTGGTCGCCGTGCTGTGATTCAGTTGGGCCCTGGGGCGCCCCCGCTTCGCCGTGGGGTTCCTGCGTCATTCGCCGGGAGTCCCGGCGGCTTCAGAATCGTAGTCGGCGGCGAGGGAACGGGCCACGGCCAGCGTGGCGTCCATAGAGGCGCTGTCCACTTCGCGTCCGGGGGCGGCCGCCTGGCCGGCGGCGAAACCGGCAATGAAGGTCGTGAGCGGGGCGGCAGGCCGGACCACGGAATGGGCGGCGACGCCGGCAAGGGCCAGAACAGCGTTGATGTCCACCTGGACGTCCTCCAGCTTGTACGCCTGGAGCAGGGCCCTGCACCACTCTTCCAGTGTTTCGTCCTGGCTTTTCACGAATTGCCTCCCACGTTTGCTCCGCCCGCGCCGGTTTTGGTTTCCGCCGGGTCCTTGGCGGCAATCCCCAGTGCGGCAGCGTCATCCCAGGTGTCCACGTCGGAAGTGGTACCGGCGGGAACTGTGACAAGCTGCACGTCCAGACTAGCAAGAAGCGCCCGGACGGAGCCGTTGACCAGCGCTCCACGCGCCGCCAGATCACGTGCGGCCTCCCTTAACCGGCCCGTGCTATATAAACCTGCCAGCGGCTGCGCCCTGCCATCCGGCCCGCAGGCCATGACACCCGCGCCACCGCCGGCTGCCAGGAGGGCAGCGTGCAGCACGGGGACTGCTTGGGAGACCAACGGCATATCGCAGGCCAGGACCAGGAGGTAGGGCGCGGCGGCGCCCGCATGGGACAGGGCGTCGAGGCCGGCCGCGATCGCGGCGGCAGGACCGGCGAAGACGGGTTCCTCCCGGCAGGCCAGCACGCCTGGCGGCAGGGTTGCGGCGGGGAGGGAGGAGGTGTCACCGACGACAACGGTGCGGCCGGCACCGGATGCCGCGGCCAGCGACCGCTGCAGCAGGGTGGCGCCCTGGAAGAGCAGCGTTTGCTTGGGCACCCCGCCAAGGCGCGAGGAGCGGCCGCCGGCCAGGATTACGGCATCATAGTCACAGCGGCGTTTGTCCACGTTCCAACTCTAATGACCGGTGTGGCGCCGGCATAAGTGGCGGCCAAGTGCGCTCAGGCTGCACGTTCCGGCAGCAGGAACGGGTCCCAGGCGGGTGTCGGCTTCTCCAGTTCCTTGATCTGCCAGATGGTCCCGCGCGGCGGTTCCGGGGCGAACCGGAGGGTCCAGCCCATCTCGGCCGGGGTGTGGTCGCCCTTGACGTTGTTGCAGCGAAGGCATGCCGCCACCAGGTTCTCCCACGTATCCGCACCGCCACGGGATTTGGGGTGGACGTGGTCGATGGTGTGCGCGGCCTTCCCGCAGTAGGCGCATTTGTGCCCATCGCGGCGCAGTACGCCCCGGCGGCTGACGGCAGTCGCGTGGTTGTAGCGGGGTCTGATGTAGCGGTTGAGGAGGATCACGGACGGGCGGCCGAGAACATCCGTGGGGCCGACAACGGGGTCGTCCCCTTCAGCCACCACGCTTGCCTTGCCCGTGAGCACAAGCACCAGCGCCCGGCGGAACGTAACTACCGCCAGCGGTTCATATCCAGCATTCAGAACGAGAGTGCGCATGCACGTACCTCTTCACGGCCGCACCCGTCAGGGGCACGAGGGCCGGCTGCCCTCGGCATGTCCGGGCTATGGATCGACACCACAAGAGTAAACAGAGAAATGGAATATAAGGTAATCGGCGCCGCATCCGGGCCCGGCGGGGTGGTTGCGTCGCTCACCCCGTCACGGCTGGTTCACAGCACTTGAACGGCAGGGACCCCCGTCTGGTGACGAGGGTCCCTGGGCGCGGTTGCGGCCTGCAAGCGGGCCGCAACCGCGAAGGAAATATTTAGCTGACGCGGATGAAGACCGGGCCGGAGCCGACGGTCGCGCTGAACACGACGGTCTGTTTGCCGTTGTAGCCGCCGTGGACCGCCATGCCATTGCCGGCGTAGACAGCGATGTGGGCCATGCCCGCGCCACCGTCGGCATAGTAGATGAGGTCGCCGGGCTGCGCTTCGGCTGCGCTTACGGTGCGGCCAAGGGACAGGTAGCCGGCGGGCCAGTCGTGGAAGTGGATGCCGACGGCGGCCAGCGAGTTGGTGACCAGCATGGTGCAGTCCTGCATCACGCCGAGCTGGGCGTAGGCGGCGGACAGGATGGCCGCGCCCTTTCCGCTGGCGGAGGCATGGGCGGCGGGTGCAGTGGCCGTGGACGCGGTGGTCGCGGTCACCTTGGGGGCGGCCGGCGCGGGGGCCGCTTCCTGGACCTTAACCTCGGGCTCAGGCTCGGCAACGGGAGCGGGCGTGGTGGTTACCGCCGGCTTCTCGTAGCTGATGGCAATGGTGGAGGCGGCGGAGATCGGCGCGTCGACGACGGATTCAACTTCCAGCGCGGAGGCGGGCGCGGAATCGCGCTTGACGTTGGCGTCGGCGGCATTTGCCGCGATGCCGCTGGTCAGGACCAGGCCGGATGCTGCAGCGATGACCGCGGCCTGGCGGCCAACGCCGCCGGCGTTGTCGCTGACGGCCTTGGCAATGACAGCGATGGAATTGGTTTTCGTCACCTCGGCGCGGTGCCGTGCGGTAGCACGAGTCGTCATCAGTTCTCTCTTTCGATTTCCTCAGGACCGCGGTGGCAGCCCGAGGGTGCGGACGCGCCGGCATCTTGGGGGTACGCCGGCGCATCCCGAACGGGGATGTGGTTTTAGGAAACGCGGATGAAGACCGGGCCGGACCCGACGTTCGCGCTGAAGACGACGGTCTGGTTGCCGTTGTAGCCGCCGTGGACCGCCATGCCGTTGCCGGCGTAGACAGCGATGTGGGCCATGCCTGCGCCACCGTTCGCGTAGTAGATGAGGTCACCCGGCTGGGCTTCGGCTGCGCTTACGGTGCGGCCCAGTGACAGGTAGCCAGCGGGCCAGTCGTGGAAGTGAATGCCGACGGCGGCCAGCGAGTTCGTCACCAACATGGTGCAGTCCTGCATGACGCCGAGCTGCGCGTAAGCGGCCGACAGGATGGCCGCCCCCTTGCCGCTCGCGGACACATGGGCCGTCGTAGCAGAAGCGGTGGCGGCCTGGGCCGTAACTTTCGAACCGGCGACTGGCTGAGTGGCGGGCCCGGCTTCCTGCACCTGAACGTGGGACTCGACGACTGCAGCGGCGGTCGTCTTGACCTCCGGACGCTCGTAGGAAACCGTGGCAGTCGGCGCAGCGGTGACGGCGAGGGCGGCCTGCGCAGAGCCGGACTCAGTCGAAGCGGAGACACCGGCAGTGGTGTCGGCCGCGGTGGCGGGCAGTCCCATGCTCAGGATGAGGCCCGAAGCGGCCGCCACAACGGCAGCCTGGCGGCCCACGGTCCCGGCGTTGGCACTAACGGCCTTGGACACGGCATCCAAGGGGTTGGTGCGAACCGTTTGCGCACGGTGGCGCGCAGAAGTGTGGCGTGAAGACACGAAGGTAGCCTCTCCCAATGCCTGCGAGGTGAGCTGTCGGATTCGGATGGGAGTCACCCGGCCACACCGCTCCCTAGGAAGCTCGTGACTTAACCCCAAGGCCTCCAGAGTGAAGGCCAAAATTGGTTCCCCCGCCCCTGCCAGACGATGAAATGCGAACGGACCTTGAGCGGTGGCAGAGTTAGGCAATCCACTCAAGAGCGTCAACTTCGGAAAAGTTGACGCGAGTTAGACGGTACAGGAGTTTCTTTTGAATGTCACATTCAGGTCACGGCGCGTTACCAAGAACTGAGAGACGGCGGTCACTTTTAGAGCCAGCCCATCGGATCGACCACTTCGCCGTTGACCTGCACCTCAAAATGAAGGTGGCAGCCGGTGGAAGCTCCGGTGGTCCCGCTCAACGCGACAACGTCGCCGCGGGACACCGTCTGGCCCACCTTGACGTTGAAGGACGACAGGTGGTTATAGGTGGTCTCCAGGCCGTTGCCATGGTCGATCACCACCCGGTTTCCGCCGCCGTACTCGTGCCAGCCCGCGAAGGTCACCCTGCCGGTGGCGGCCGCAAGGACGGAAGTGCCGCATTGCGCCACAAAGTCCTGACCTCGGTGGAAGTCGCCGGAGCCGCCGGTGATGGGGCTGACGCGATAGCCGAACGGCGAGGCGGTGACGAGGGAGGCCAGGGGGGCCGCAAGGGTCCCGGCCGAAGCGGCGCGGCTTACGGAGCCCGCGGACTGGGCACTGAGCAACTGCTTGAGCTTCCCGTCCGGATCCGCCTGGGTGACCACCGCGGAGCGGCTGAAGTCGATCTGGGCTCCGATATCAGCGGAGATCTGCGGCTGCGGGCTCACGGCGGAGGCTGCGATTGGCGTTCCGCCGGCAGCGTCCGTGGCGAGGACCGGGCTGGTGGTGGGCATGGCCACAGTCAGCGCGATGCCGCTGGCGGCAAGGGCGATACCGGCCTTCTGGCCGATTCCGCTGGCGGCGGCGAACTCCGTGACCTGGCGGAAGGGACCCCGGCGGCGGCGCGCATCGCGGTGCACATCACGGGGACGCTCCGCTGCTACAACCTCGACGACCCGGGGCGTCGAAGCGGGGCCGGACGCGCGGCGGCGGCCCCGGGAGGTCTGCATGGTCAAGTGGGGTTCCTCTCTGGGTAAGCCTGCGAAGTTAGCTGTCGGATTCGGGTCAGAGAGTTCAAAGACCCGGTCCGCCGCAGGCAAGCTTCCGCACAGAGGTACCCTTCGGAGGATCCTTCACTGGAGAGGCTTGCTGCTGACGGACTTCACCCCAAGGCAGTCCCCCGCTGCCGGTTGTGGTTCCCCCGCCTCTGCCAGTAACGACTCGTACGCCTGATCCGCTGGCAGAGCTCGGCTCCGGATCAGGTAACGCTTAAGTATCAACGATCGCTTCAACTATAGGGGCTTAATCCCTAAAGTAACAATTCCGTTATCTTTGCGTGATCGACGCCTCATCGGGTACGTGCAGGCGCGTTACTTGAGGGCGACGAAGACGTGCGCCGCAACCTCGGGCGGCAGCTCCAGCGCACCCTCGATTCCGGGCACGCGCACGGAGATGTAGTCACCCACGCGCTCAAGGGCGACCACGGCGCCGGGCCGGATCCCCCCTTCGTCCAGCTGCCCCAGCAGTTCCGGTTCCACCTGGATCGGTTCGGCGAGGCGGCTGATGGTCACACCCGAGGAGGGCCCATAGCTCTTCATGGCCTCCAGCAGGCTGATCGCGCCGTCGGCAAAGCCCGGAGCAGGCTGTCCGCCCAGCTCGGCGAGGCCGGGGATCGGATTCCCGTAAGGCGACTCGGTGGGATGGTCGAGCATTTCGTAAATACGGCGCTCCACGCGTTCGCTCATCACGTGTTCCCAGCGGCAGGCTTCATCGTGGACGTAGGCCCAATCAAGGCCGATGACGTCGGCGAGCAGCCGCTCGGCCAGCCGGTGCTTGCGCATGACCTCTGTGGCGCGCTTGCGTCCCGTCTCCGTGAGCTCCAGGTGCCGGTCGCCGGATACCACTACGAGGCCGTCGCGCTCCATGCGGCCGATGGTCTGGGACACTGTGGGTCCGGAATGGCGCAGCCGCTCTGCGATGCGGGCCCGGAGGGCGACGATGTTCTCTTCCTCGAGCTCCAGGATGGTCCGGAGATACATCTCCGTAGTGTCGATCAGATCCGTCATCCAGCTCAGCTCCTCGAGCGCAGTACCTTGCGTTGTCCCACCGTATCGCGCCTCTTCCCGCGGTGTCGTCCGGGGAAAGCTTAGCCTATTTTGACTTTGTCCGAATAGCTGCCGGGGCTTGTCTCAGTGGCTGGACTATGACGGGGCCGGCTCCCGCCCCTACC
>JABFWC010000177.1 GCA_013362385.1 Pseudarthrobacter sp. | reverse complement strand
AGGGCCGCGGCTTCGGTCTCCACCCCCATGCGGAAGGCCAGCAGGTGCAGCCTGTCCTCGGTTGTGGCCACCGGACGCGCTCCCGGCGCTGCCTGGAGGCCCTCCGCCGGCGGGGTGAGCGCGAAGCTGCCGCGCCCCCGCTCGGTCTCCACCAGTCCCTCTGCCTGCAGCCTGGTCAGGGCGGCGCGTACCACCGTGCGGCTGACGCCAAAGTCGCTGATGAGCGTGTTCTCGCTGGGCAGTTTCTCGCCCGGCTGGATGACGCCGTCGACAATGCGATTGCGAAGGTCGGCGGCGAGGTCGGCGGTGAGGTTCCGGCTCATGGTTCCAAGATTACGGCGTCAATGTGAGGCGCCGAATTCCACGCTTTCGGTGGTCCAGGCGCGGGCCTGGTCGCTGAGCGTGACACCGAGGCCCGGGCGGTCCGGGACGATCATTCGGCCGTCCTTAGTTTCGAGCCGTTCGTTGAACAGGGGATCCAGCCAGTCGAAGTGCTCCACCCATGGTTCGCGCGGGTAGGCGGCCGCGAGGTGCAGGTGGATCTCCATGGCGAAATGCGGTGCCAGGTCCAGGCCGCGTTCATCGGCGAGGGCGGCGAGGCGGAGGAACTGGGTGATGCCACCAACACGCGGTGCATCCGGCTGGATGACGTCGCAGCCGTTGGCAGCAATAAGGCCCCTGTGCTCGGCGACGGAGGCGAGCATTTCACCTGTGGCGATGGGGGTGTCCAGGACCCGTGCCAGGTGTGCGTGGCCTTCGAAGTCGTACGCGTCCAGGGGCTCCTCAATCCAGACAAGGTCGAATTCTTCGAGCCGGCGTCCCATGCGCAGGGCGGTGGCGTGGTCCCATTGCTGGTTGGCGTCCACCATCAGCGGCACGTCCGGGCCGATGTGGTCCCGGATGCCGGCCACCCGGCGCAGGTCCTCTTTGCTGTCCGGGAGCCCGACCTTGATCTTGATGCCGCCGATGCCTTCTTCGATCGATTGTGTGGCGCGGTCCTTGACTTCGTCCAGGGTGGCGTTAAGGAAGCCGCCGGAGGTGTTGTAGGTCCGGACGGAATCGCGGTAGGAGCCCAGGAACTTTGCCAGCGGCAGCCCGGCGCGCTTGGCCTTGAGGTCGTACAAGGCGATGTCGAAGGCGGCAAGGGCCTGGGTAGCGACGCCGGAACGGCCCACCGAGGCGCCGGCCCACAGGAGCTTGGTGTAGATCCTGGCGATGTCGTTGGGGTCTTCTCCGATGAGGCCCTCCGCCACTTCCTTGGCGTGCGCGTACTGGGCCCGGCCGCCGGCGCGCTTGGAGTAGCTGAAGCCAATGCCGGAGTGGCCGAGTTCGGTGGTGACCTCGGCGAACAGGAAGACCACCTCGGTCATGGGCTTCTGGCGGCCGGTGAACACCTTGGCGTCGCTGATGGGGACGGCGAGGGGCAGGCGGGCGGTGGACAGTTTGACGTGCCGGATGAGGTCGACGGTGCTCATGAGTTCTCCTAGAGGCGGGTAGGCTCCTTCGCCCACGCGCTTAGGATATAAGTCTACAACTTGTATTACAAGCAGATTAGGTGGTCCGCAGTGCACCAAGTCCGGAGACAAGCGCACCCAGTCCCAGGCTGAATGCAGTGTCGGCGGGGCGGCCGCGCTCCTGCCCGGCGGAACTGCGGACCGCGGCAGTGAAGTGCGGGGTGGAGTCCGCCATGGATCCGGACTCGAAGATGTCCTCCGGCGCGGTGACATCGTAGGCGGAGCCGAAAATGAAGGACTCCAGCGCCACGATGGCGGGCACGATCCGCTCCCGCGGAAATCCGGCGTCGGAAAAGCCCTTGCTGACGGTCTCGTACATCGCCAGGGTCTGCGGCGCATCCGTCACGGGCAGGACGGCAATCACGGGGATCAGCGGGGTGTGTTCGGCGAAGACGTCCCGGTAGCTCCATGCCCAGGTACGCACGGCGTCCTCCCATGACCCGGCGCCGAAGCCGGAGACGTCCACCAGGGACATCAGGTGGTCTTCCACCAGCAGCAGCACGTCCTGCTTGGACGCCACGTGGTTGTAGAGGGCCGAAGGTGCAACGTCGAGCACCCTGGCCAGCGCTGCCATGGTCAGCCCCTCGTAGCCCTTGCGGCTGACCAGCTCCAGCGCGGCCGCGGTGATCCCCGATTTGTCCAGCACAGCCGCCGAGGGCCGCCCCGCCCGCCTCTTCTGTGCGCCGCCGTTACTGGTGATGCTTCCCGTCGCGGCTGGTACTGCCGGCATCGCTGGCCTTTCGTTGATGGTCTCCAGCATTATTCCATCCGGCACTTCCGCTCCCCGCGGCGGCGGGCTATAGTTCTACTAAATGAACGGCATTCATTTAGTGGTTTTCGTCACCAGGCGGACCATGGAGAGGACATCATGCTGAACCTGAACCGCGACGTCGTGGTCGTTGGAGCCGGGCCCTGCGGGCTGACTGCTGCGCGTGAACTGAGGAAGGCCGGCCTTACTGTCGCCGTCCTGGAGGCCCGCGACCGCGTGGGCGGGCGCACCTGGACGGACACCGTGGACGGCGCCATGCTGGAGATCGGCGGCCAGTGGGTTTCCCCGGACCAGACCGCACTCCTGGAGCTCCTGCAGGAACTGAACCTGGAGACGTACCCGCGATACCGCGAGGGGGAGTCCATCTACATCGGTGCGGACGGCTCGCCCGTCCGGTACACCGGCGACACTTTTCCGGTCGACGCGGAGACCGCCGTCGAAATGGACCGCCTGGTGGCCCTGCTCGACGCGCTGGCGGCCGAAATCGGGGCCACCGAGCCCTGGGCGCACCCGAAGGCGCGTGAGCTGGACA
>JABFWC010000008.1 GCA_013362385.1 Pseudarthrobacter sp. | reverse complement strand
GGATTCCTGCTGGTCACCCGCCGGCTTGCCGACGGCGTCACCGGCATTTCGGTCAAGCGCCGGCCCTCCAAGACAGAATTCAACGAAGACGACGTCAACGCCTGGACCCCCGGAGCGGTAGGGGAGCGTGCCGTGTCAGACAAGAAGCTGCGCCGCGCCGCCCGTGACGCGATCGCGGGGACGAACGTCGTGGACACCCCCGAGGTCACGAACTAGTCCAGATTTCGAGAGTCTCCATCCCTACCTGCCTTCTTGGGACTAATGTCTTAAGAGAAGCGCAGGAAGGGGCTGATACATCATGGAGACACCAAACCAGGACTCCGGACGTACACCGGCAGAGCAGTCTGCCGCCAACGACCTCTCGGTTGCTGACCGCCAGGTCAACATACTTCGGGACAAGCTCAGGCACATCGACCGCCAGTTGGCCGCGGCAACGCAGAACAACTCGAAGCTCGTCAGCATGCTTGAGACTGCGAAGGCCGAGATCCTCCGCCTGAAGAACGCCCTTGACCAGGAAGGCCAGCCGCCTTACAGCTTCGGCACCATCCTGCAAATCAATGCAAAGCGGCAGCCCTCGCCCGGCAGCAGCGGCCAGGCTGCCACCGAGGAATCGGTGGACATCTTCAACGCAGGGCGGAAGATGCGCGTGGGCGTCAGCCCCCTGGTCAACATCAACCAGCTTGCCGTCGGGCAGGAGGTCCTCCTGAACGAGGCCCTGCTGATCGTGGCCGGGCTCGGTTACGAACGCGCAGGCGAACTGGCAACGCTCAAGGAGATGCTGGGGCGCGACCGCGCCCTGGTGGTGGGCCGCGCCGACGAAGAGCGCGTGGTCCGGCTGTCCGGTGCCCTCCTGGCGGAGAAGCTCCGGGTGGGCGATGCCCTGTCCGTGGACTCCCGGACGGGCTACGCACTGGAGAAGGTGCCGCGCTCGGAAGTGGAGAACCTGGTCCTGGAGGAAGTCCCGGACATCACCTACGAGGACATCGGCGGCCTCGGCCCGCAGATCGAACAGATCCGCGACGCCGTCGAACTGCCCTTCCTGCACCCGGGCCTGTACCGGGAGCACGGTTTGAAGGCCCCCAAGGGCATCCTGCTGTACGGTCCGCCGGGCTGCGGCAAGACGCTCATCGCCAAGGCGGTGGCCAATTCGCTCGCCGCCCGTGCCGCCGAACGCTCGGGAAACGTAGACCTCAAGAGCTACTTCCTGAACATCAAGGGACCGGAGCTGCTGGACAAGTATGTGGGCGAAACGGAACGCCACATCCGGCTGATCTTCTCCCGGGCGCGGGAAAAGGCCTCGGACGGCAGCCCCGTGGTGGTGTTCTTCGACGAGATGGATTCGCTGTTCCGCACCCGCGGCACCGGCATCTCGTCCGACGTCGAAACCACCATCGTGCCCCAGCTCCTGAGCGAAATCGACGGCGTGGAACGCCTGGACAACGTCATCGTCATCGGCGCTTCCAACCGTGAGGACATGATCGACCCGGCGATCCTGCGCCCCGGCCGGCTGGACGTGAAGGTCAAGATCCAGCGCCCCGACGCCGAAGCCGCCGCCGACATCTTCAACAAATACATCACCCCCGACCTGCCCTTCCACGAATCGGACCTGGCGGAGCACAACGGGGACGTCCAGGCCACCGTCGATGCCATGGTGCAGCGCACCGTGGAAGCCATGTACTCCACGGACAAGTCCAACGAGTTCCTCGAAGTCACCTATGCCAACGGTGACACCGAGATGCTCTACTTCAAGGACTTCAACTCCGGAGCCGTGGTACAGAACGTGGTGGACCGCGCCAAGAAGTACGCCATCAAGGACCTGTTGACCACCCACCAAAAGGGCCTGCGCATCGAGCACCTGCTGCGCGCGGTAGTCGATGAGTTCCGCGAGCACGAGGACATGCCCAACACCACCAACCCGGACGACTGGGCACGGATTTCTGGCAAGAAGGGCGAACGCATCACCTACATCCGCACCATCGTCCAAGGTAAGGCCGGCCAGGAACCGGGCAAGTCGATCGAGACTATGCCCACCACGGGACAGTATCTATGACCGGAGCACAGGGACCCGCCGCCGGGGAAGCACTCCCTGTCGGCGGGGCGATGCGGGTCATGGGAGCCGAAACCGAATACGGCATTCACGCCCCGTCCGCGCCTTCCGCCAATGCCACCATGATGAGCGCCCGGGTCGTCCAGGCGTACGCCCAGGTCACCCGGCAGCGCGCCGCCGGTGGCGCGGAAACGCGGTGGGACTATACGGACGAGGAACCGCTGCATGACGCGCGCGGCTGGACTGTGGACCGGGGCAGCGCGCATCCCAGCCAACTCACCGACCAGCCTCCCGTGCTCGACGCCGAGGCGGTCGCCCTGGCATACGGGCGCGAGGAACTTGAACTCGACGGGCAGGACGAATCCGGCACCCTGCTGATGAACATGGTCCTGGGCAACGGCGCGCGGCTATACGTCGACCACGCCCACCCGGAATACTCCAGCCCCGAGGTGACCAACCCCCGGGACGCCGTCGCCTGGGACGCCGCCGGCGACCTCGTGGCTTTGGCTGCCGTTCGCCGGCTGGCGGGGGATCCCGCGCTCCCTCCCGTAAACCTTTACACGAACAACACGGACAACAAATCCGTATCCTACGGATCCCATGAGAACTACCTCATGCCCCGTTCGGTGCCGTTCGGGGACATCGTGCGCGGGCTGACGCCCTTCTTCGTCAGCCGGCAGGTCATCTGCGGAGCAGGCCGCGTGGGATTAGGGCAGGACAGCTCCATCCCTGGCTTCCAGATCCGCCAGCGGGCGGACTTCTTCGAAGCGGAAGTTGGACTG
>JABFWC010000114.1 GCA_013362385.1 Pseudarthrobacter sp. | reverse complement strand
GGTGCCTCCGACTCAGCGTCCTTCGACGAAGTGGCCGAGCTCCTCTGGCTTTCCGGCCGCCCCATCACGCACTCGATCATGATGATGATCCCCGAGGCCTGGGAAAACCACGCCACCATGGATCCGGCACGGCGCGCCTTCTACGAATACCACTCGCTGCTGATGGAACCCTGGGACGGCCCCGCCGCCGTCTCCTTCACCGACGGCAACCTGGTGGGTGCCACCCTGGACCGCAACGGGCTGCGGCCCGGCCGGTTCTGGATCACCGAAGACGGCCTGATCGTCTTCGCCTCCGAGGTGGGCGTGATCGACGTCGAACCCTCCAAGGTGGTCAAGAAGGGCCGCGTGTCCCCGGGCAAGATGTTCCTGGTGGACACCGAGGCCGGCCGGATCATCGACGACGAAGAGGTCAAGGCCGAGGTCGCCGCCGCCAACCCGTGGGCCGAGTGGGTCAAGGACAACCTGATCGACCTCAACGAACTCCCCGAGCGCGAGCACGTGGTGCACACCGCCGCGTCCGTCAACATCCGCCAGCGCACTTTCGGCTACACCACCGAGGAACTGAAGATCCTGCTAGGCCCGATGGCCCGCACCGGCGCCGAGCCGCTGGGCGCCATGGGTTCGGACACCCCGGTGGCCGTGCTGTCCAAGCGCCCGCGCCTGCTCTTCGACTACTTCGTGCAGTCCTTCGCGCAGGTCACCAACCCGCCGCTGGACGCCATCCGCGAAGAGCTGGTCACCTCGCTGACCTGCGCCATTGGCCCCAACGGCAACCTGCTGGACACCAAGCAGGTCCGCCAGCCGCAGGTCCAGCTGCCGTTCCCGGTGATCAACAACGACCAGCTCGCCAAGATCGCCAACATCGAGGACGCCGACGGCAACCGCGTGGCCATGAAAGTCCGCGGCCTGTACCGCCCGGAGGGCGGCGAGAACGCCCTGCGCGCACGGCTTACCGAAATCTGTGAGCAGGTCTCCGGCGCCATCAACCGCGGTGTCCAGTACATCGTGCTGTCCGACCGTGACTCCAACGCCCAGTGGGCGCCCATCCCGTCGCTGCTGCTGGTCAGCGCCGTGCACCACCACCTGCTCCGCAGCGCCAACCGCACCAAGACCGCCCTGGTGGTCGAGGCCGGCGACGTCCGCGAGACGCACCACGTGGCCGTCCTGATCGGCTACGGCGCCTCCGCCGTCAACCCGTACCTGGCCATGGAATCCGTGGAGCAGCTCATCGCTGCCGGCGACGTGACCGGGGTGACCCCGCAGGACGGCGTCTATAACCTGATCAAGGGCCTCGGCAAGGGCGTCCTGAAGATCATGTCCAAGATGGGCATCTCCACGGTGGCCTCCTACACCGGCGCCCAGACCTTCGAGGCCCTGGGCCTCGGCCAGGAACTGGTGGACGAATTCTTCGCCGGCACCCACTCCCAGCTGGGCGGCGTCGGCCTGGACGTCATCGCAGCCGAGGTTTCGGCACGGCACCAGATGGCCTACCCTGACGGCGGCATCGAGCAGCCGCACCGCCCGCTGCTGGGCGGCGGCGAGTACCAGTGGCGCCGCGACGGAGAACCCCACCTGTTCAACCCGGAGACCGTCTTCCGTCTGCAGCACGCCACCCGTGAGCGCCGCTACGACATCTTCAAGGCCTACACGAAGGGCGTGGACGACCAGTCCACCAACCTGATGACCCTGCGCGGCCTGCTGAAGTTCAAGAACGAACGCCCACCGGTCCCGCTCGAGGAAGTGGAGCCTGTCTCCAGCATCGTCAAGCGGTTCTCCACGGGTGCTATGAGCTACGGCTCCATCTCCAAGGAAGCGCACGAGACGCTGGCCATCGCCATGAACCGCCTGGGCGGCAAGTCCAACACCGGTGAAGGCGGCGAGGACGTGGAGCGCCTCTTGGACCCGGAGCGCCGCTCCGCCGTCAAGCAGATTGCGTCCGGCCGTTTCGGCGTGACCAGCCTCTACCTGACGAACGCCGACGACATCCAGATCAAGATGGCGCAGGGTGCCAAGCCCGGCGAAGGCGGCCAGCTGATGGCGCAGAAGGTCTACCCGTGGGTGGCCCGCACCCGTCACTCGACCCCGGGCGTAGGACTGATCTCCCCGCCCCCGCACCACGACATCTACTCGATCGAGGACCTCGCGCAGCTCATCTACGATGCCAAGCGCGCCAACCCCTCGGCTCGGGTGCACGTGAAGCTGGTCTCGGAAGTCGGGATCGGCACCGTGGCGTCCGGCGTGACCAAGGCGAAGGCCGACGTCGTACTTGTCTCCGGACACGACGGCGGCACCGGCGCCTCGCCGCTGAACTCGCTCAAGCACGCCGGTGTCCCCTGGGAGCTTGGCCTGGCCGAGACGCAGCAGACGCTGATGCTCAACGGCCTGCGCGACCGCGTGGTGGTGCAGGTTGACGGCCAGCTCAAGACCGGCCGCGACGTTGTCATCGCCGCACTGCTGGGCGGCGAGGAATTCGGTTTCGCCACCGCCCCGCTGGTGGTGGAAGGCTGCATCATGATGCGCGTCTGCCACCTGGACACCTGCCCGGTGGGCGTCGCCACGCAGAACCCCGAGCTTCGTGCACGCTTCAGCGGCAAGCCGGAATTCGTGGTCAACTTCTTCGAGTTCCTGGCCGAGGAAGTCCGTGAAATCCTGGCCGAGCTCGGTTTCCGCAGCCTCGAGGAGGCCATCGGCCACGCCGAGGTGCTGGATACCCGCGACGCGATCGACCACTGGAAGGCCGACGGCCTGGACCTGGACCCGATCCTGCACGGCCTGGAGTTCGACGACGACGCGCCGCTGCGGAACATGACCGGCCAGAACCACGAGCTGGACAA
>JABFWC010000390.1 GCA_013362385.1 Pseudarthrobacter sp. | reverse complement strand
GTGATGTTCTGGAACTGGACTCCTTCAGCGTGGTCCGTGGCAAAAAGACCCTGCTGGACAAGGTCGACTGGCAGGTCAACGAAGGCGAACGCTGGGTAATCCTTGGCCCGAACGGCGCCGGCAAGACCACCCTCCTCCAGATCGCGGCAGCCAGGCTGCACCCCAGCAGCGGCACCGCCGGCATCCTCGACGAAGTCCTGGGACGGGTCGACGTCTTCGAACTGCGCCCCCGCATCGGCCTTTCCTCCGCGGCCCTTGCCACCCAGATCCCGGAACACGAAAACGTCCTCAATGTGGTGGTCACCGCCGCCTACGGCGTGACCGGCCGCTGGCGGGACGGATACGAGCGCGACGACGAACGCCGCGCCTTCCGCCTGCTGAACGACTGGGGCATGGGGCCGCTGCTCAACCGGACCTTCGCCACCCTGTCCGAAGGTGAGCGCAAGCGCGTCCAGATTGCCCGGGCCCTCATGACGGACCCGGAACTGTTGCTGCTGGACGAGCCGGGAGCCGGACTGGACCTCGGCGGCCGCGAGGAACTGGTCCATAAGCTCGGGGAGCTCGCCCGCGACGAAACAGCGCCCGCCATGGTCCTGGTCACGCACCACCTTGAGGAAGTCCCACCCGGATTCACCCACGCCATGCTGCTGCGCGACGGCGGCGTCGTTGCCGCGGGTCCCATCACCGAGGTACTGACCGAAGAGCACCTGAGCACCACCTTCGGCCTTCCGCTTGATGTATCCGAGAACGCAGGCCGCTACACGGCCACTGCCCGCCGCTAGGGCAGGGCAAGCACCAATACTTTGGAATACTTCAGCAGCATCATTGTGTCCATTGCCGGCCTGTGGGCCGGTACCATCAACGCCGTGGTGGGCTCGGGCACCCTGGTCACCTTCCCAGTGCTGATCGCATTGGGGGTGGCCCCCGTCGTCGCCTCCATGAGCAACGCAATGGGCCTCGTGGCCGGCACCGCCGCCGGAGCGTTCGGCTACCGGCGGGAACTGGCCGGCCGCGGACGCCAGGTCCTGCGGCTGCTGCCGGCGTCGGTCCTGGGTGGTGTGTCCGGTGCCTGGCTCCTGCTGCACCTGCCCGAAAAGGTCTTCCACTACGTCGCACCGGTCCTGTTGGTCCTGGCGCTGCTCATGGTGGTGTTCCAGCCGCGGCTCCAGGACTGGGTCCGGAACCGGGAAGCGAACCCGGAGCATGCGGTGCGGGACAAGCGCCACGGCGTGCTCTTGGTGGTACTGGTGTACCTGGCCGGCGTATACGGCGGCTACTTTGTCGCAGCGCAGGGGATCCTGCTGGTGGGAATCCTGGGCGTGTTCCTGACCGGCACCATCCAGAACGCCAATGCCATGAAGAACATTCTGGTACTGGGGGTCAACATGGTTGCCGCCATCTCCTACCTGCTCTTCGCATTCGACCGGATCAACTGGCTGGTGGTGCTGCTGATCGCTGTCAGTTCCACCATCGGCGGGCTGCTGGGTTCCAAGGTGGGCCGCAAACTCTCCCCGCGGGTCCTCCGCAGCGTCATCTTCACCCTCGGCATCGTGGCACTCGGCGTGATGATCGCCAACCTGCTGAAATAATCGCCCGGTGACGTTCCACTACCTCGAGACCGCGGACGATCCGCGCGTCAGCGACTACACCACCCTGACCGATGTGCACCTGCGCAAGCTCCGCGAACCGGCGGAGGGGATGTACATCGCCGAATCCTCGCGGGTGCTGCGCCGGGCCCTGGCCGCAGGCCACCGGCCCCGGTCCTTCTTCCTCGCCGAAAAGTGGCTCGCTGACCTTGACGACGTCTTCCGGGCATACCCCGACGTTCCCGTGTTCATCGGTTCGGCGGCCCTCCTGGAGGAAATCACCGGCTTCCACCTGCACCGCGGCGCCATGGCGGCCATGGAGCGCCCCGTCCCGGTTCCGCTGCTGGAACTGCTCGCCCGAGCCCGCCGCGTGGCGGTCCTGGAAGACATCGTGGACCACATCAATGTCAGTGGTCGCCAAACACAAGAGTCTGATCGAGCTCATTTGCCGGGACGATCAAGGATCGCGGTCCTGGAGAACCTCACCGACCATACAAACGTAGGTGCGATTTTCCGGAGCGCTGCAGCCATCGGTGTTGACGCCGTGCTGGTATCGCCACAGTGCGCCGACCCCCTGTACAGGCGCTCCATCCGGGTGTCGATGGGCACCGTGTTCCAGGTGCCGTGGACCCGGATCGATTCTTGGCCTGGGGACCTTGAGGTCCTCAAGGAAGCAGGCTACTTCGTGGCCGGGATGTCGCTCGGCGAAGGTGCCATCACACTCGACGAGCTGGTCGCCCAGGACCACCAGAACCTGGCGTTGGTCTTCGGCACCGAGGGTGAGGGACTGAGACCTGAGACCGATCAGGCGCTCGACGCGCGCGTAACAATTCCGATGATGAACGGCGTGGATTCGCTAAATGTGGCGGCCTCATCGGCGGTGGCCTTCTATGCCACGCGGTAGTGGCTGAGCTGAATACAGCCCTCTGCAAAGGCACTGCCCACCCAGGGCCACCCTTGTCACCCCTCGGTCCGATGCACGGTGGAGGAGAGCGACGCCAGGTCTCTCCGGTCCACAGGCCGTCCAAACCCGGACCCGCAGTGACTCAGCCCATCATGCACGAAGCCGCAGCCGCCGGTCTCGTCTCGAGCCCGCAGCACGAGTCTCACCGCCCTCAGCGATCGCGGTCTGGCAATGGCCGGGTCACGCCGAGGCGATGAGACGGGGGAGGTTGGCGAGCGCTCGGGCGGCATGGGCTCGGCTGCGGTCGCGCTCGACAGTACGCACGT
>JABFWC010000032.1 GCA_013362385.1 Pseudarthrobacter sp. | reverse complement strand
AGGCCGGGGCCGGTATCCCGCCTGTACCAGGAATTCCTCGAGGGACCCGGTCGCCTCTCCCATGTCCCGGCCTTTCCGGAACGCCACGGATGCCAGGGCGTCCGACACCGGTTCATTCCCGGACAGCGAAGTTTCAATCGCGTCAGCCATCAGCTCACCGGCGAGGTCGTAATTGCGGTCCGGAACAGAGGCCCCGACTTCTCCCCCCACCGGACGGTACCTTTTCGCCGGCCGCCCCGAACCCGGGCCAACCCTGCCGGCCGGCTTATGGAATTCAACCGCCAGCAGCCCGTCCTGGACGAGCCGGTCCAGATGGAATGACACCGTGCTCCTGGGCAACTCTGCCGCCTCGGCCACCTCGTCACGGCCCACAGGCCGGGCCGCGGACGCCACCACCTCGAACAGCCGCAGCCGCTTCTCGTCGGTCAGGGAGGCAACGGCGGCAATCCTGTCCGCCCACGGTCGTCGGTTCATGGCCCACCAATCCAAAGTCAAGATCCCTTGATTATAGACCATCATCGTTTCTAAAATTGGCATACCTACTTTTAGAAGGAGCCAGCAATGAAAACAGCATCCGCAGTACGTGCCCACCACGTGCCCACGGCCGAACCGGCGCGGCAGGCATTCCTGCTGCTGCGCACCGTCTTTACCGTTGCGCCAATCCTGTTCGGGTTGGACAAGTTCACGAACATCCTCACCCACTGGACGGTCTACCTCGCACCGCAGGCGACGGCCATTGTGCCGCTGACCCCGCAGGCATTCATGTACGTCGTCGGCGTAGTGGAGATCATCGCAGGCATCGTGGTGGCGGTCCGGCCGAAGTTCGGGTCGCTGCTGGTGGCCGTCTGGCTGGCAGGGATCATCGTCAACCTCCTGCTGCTGGGAAGCTTCTACGATGTGGCCCTGCGTGATTTCGGGCTGCTGGTGGGCGCCCTTGCCCTCAACCGGCTCTCGATCCGTCCCGCCGCGTCGATGGCCTAGCCGTACCGGACGCTTAGGGGCCGCTAATAGCCGCCACTCAAGTGCCCTCCGCCACTCAAGTCCAGGATCCGCCGGCAGCTGAGCCCTCCAGCACCGGCGGCTACTTATTGCCCGCTGTACTGGCCCAGGCGGTTCCTGACGTGCGAACCCTGTACGCGTTACGCCGATGGCGGCAGCACCGGCAGGAAGCGGGTCACGTCCTCACGTGCGGCACGAAGAGTGGCAGCATCCGGGCAGGACACCGAGACGTAGACAGACGATTGTGCCGTACCGAAGACCCGCGCGAGGACTGCGGTGGACCTTCCGCCCGGCGCCGTTTCCTCCAGCATCAGGACTTCCACGTTCCGGCCCGGCTCTTCGGCCGTTCCGCCCCAGTGCAGCGTCGCCGTCTTCAGGTAGCCGGCCTGGATGGTCGGGTCGAGGTACTGGTAGAGCGCCACGGTGGATTCCCGGTCGTCCCCGCGCACCAGGGGAGCCTGCCCGGCGCTGGCCCGGGCGGCCACAAGACAGCCGTCCGCCTTCCTGTAGTGGCTCAGGCCGGCCACGTTCTCCTTGACCGGTTTCCACCCCGGCGCGCGCTTCAGGTCGTCCGAGATGCCGACCGGGACCCCGGGCGCCAGGACGCCGCCGGCCGGGAACGGCAGGTCCTGCGCCGCCACGGCCGCGGCGTCGTGCCCGGGCGTGATGGTGGGCGTGGAAAGGACGGGGGCGTCGGACGGGGCAGCGGACACGGCGGGGTCGCGGACATCGACGCTGCAACCGCCCATCAGCACCGAGGCCAGGGCCGCCGCGGTGAGCGGCACTCCCCTGCGCCATCCGCTGCCGGCTGGCCGCGCCGTCGTCGGCATGTCCTTCTCCATTCCGCTGCTCCCCCCGGCCGTTCTTCAGCCGCGCCACCACGAGTCTAGATGCACGGAGCCAGGATTCCGGCTCCGGGGGAACCCGCAGGCCCCGGACAGTCGTTGTCAGGGCGGGCCGGCAAACCCTGCTGGCTAGACTGGGCGGGCACAGGGATTCCCTTTCCACGTGTGCACAAGGATTAAGGACGATTGCTTGACCGAGAGCAGCAGCTCCCACTACCAGGTCCTGCGCGTTGCCGTCACGGCCACCGAGAAGGAGATCAAGGTGGCGTACCGGCGTGCTGCCAGGAAGGCGCACCCCGACCACGGGGGCGACGCCGCCACATTCCGCCGGGTCACCGCGGCCTACGAAACGCTGATCGACCCGCAGCGCCGGAAGGCTTACGACCGCTCCTATGCGGCCGGTACATCGCGGGGATCTTCAGCCGGCGCAGGGCCCCATTTTGACGCCCCGGCGGCCGGAAGCCACGCCTCCGCCACCGTCCACAGGTCCGGCAATGCCCGGAACACAGCCGGTGACGCCCCCATCTACGTCCCCCCGTACAAGGACGCCGAAACTGCCGGCGTCCCCCTGGTTCCCTTCGCACAGGCCCGCCAGCAGGTTCACGGGACGCCGCGCAAACGGGGAATCTTCGGGGCGGAAGCCCGCATCCAGCGGGAGCTGCGAACGGTCCAGCTGTTGACGCGGCAGGTCCTGCCTGCCATCCCCGCCGCCCGGCTCGTCAACGGCCTGCAGTCGCCTGCCGACAACAGCCACATCGACCACGCGGTGCTCTCCGGCTACCGGCTGGCCCTGGTGAACTCGATGCTCCTGCCCAAGGGCGCCTACGCCTGGAACGGCCGCACCCTGAACCACGGCGGCCGGGCAGTGGCACCGCCACAGCTGGCCGGAGTGGTGCGCGCCATGCAGGACATCTTTCCGGAACTCAACGTCACCGGATGGACGGTGGTGCTCAGTCCGGAGGGCAACGTCCACGAGCCCGTCATCGACCACCACCGGCGGACGGCGGGGGC
>JABFWC010000222.1 GCA_013362385.1 Pseudarthrobacter sp. | reverse complement strand
CGGCCGCGGCGTGCACGGGCTCTACCCGATGGGGGACGGTACGGTCCGGGTCGTCGTCACCGAGGCCGAACTCGGCCCCGCCACCGAACCCACCCTCGAGGACCTGCGCCGCGGGCTGACGCAAGTGTTCGGCACGGACTTCGGCGTCCACAGCCCCACCTGGCTCTCGCGGTTCACCGACGCCACCCGCCAGGCCGAGGCCTACCGGAAAGGCCGCATCCTCCTCGCCGGGGACGCCGCGCACGTCCACTCACCCACGGGCGGGCTCGGCATCGGCCTGGGCCTGCAGGATGCCGTCAACCTCGGGTGGAAGCTGGCCCAGGTGGTGCAGGGCATCTCCGGGGAGGACCTGCTGGACAGCTACCACTCCGAGCGCCATCCCGCCGGGGCCCGGGCGCTCAAGTACACCATGGCGCAGTCCCTCTTCCAGAAGGCCGACCCCCGGCAGGAGGCACTGCGCGACCTCCTGGACGAGGTGCTCCGCGTCGACGGCGCCGGCGCCCCCATCGCCGCGCTGGTCACCGGGCTGGACGTGACTTATGGCCCCGCGGGCGGCCACCCGCTTTCCGGGCGCCGGATGCCAGACCTCGACATCAGCACCGACGACGGGCCTGTCCGTGTCTTCGAACTCCTGCATCAGGCGCGGCCCGTGCTCCTCGAATTCGGTGGGCTCCGGCTGGACGCGGGCGCCGGGGCGGCCAGGGTCCGGCACGTTGAAGCAGCGTACGACGGCGCGTGGCAGCTTCCAGTGTTGGGCACCGTGGCTGCGCCAACCGCCGTCCTGGTCCGGCCCGACGGCTATGTCGCCTGGGCCGGCGAGGGCTCCTCCGAAGGGTTGCCGGAAGTCCTGACGGGATGGTTTGGCCCGTCACATAAGCAGTAATTAGGGGATTTAACCGGAAATAGGGCATTACCCCTATTGCACTTCCAGCCACTGTGGCTATGCTGGCTCCGGGTCCAGCAGACGGCCTTCGAGCTCAGTCTGAGGAACCTATCCCACCGCAGCCCCCGCCGCCTGGCCGTGCTGCCGCAGCAGCCCACCTTGGGCCGCATCCTCCTCACAAGCTGACGCGGATGTGGCCCAGTGAAACCTGTTTCGGGGGTGGGCCACCTCCGCGTCGTCCACTCCGGGGGCCAGCAGCGTGGCTGGCCCCCGGGTCTTCCCGGGCACTGCCTGTCAGTGTTATCACAGGCTGCGCCAAGCGCAGTTATGGAAACGTTATATATGCTGGCTTAGTGGTTCTTAGGTCAAGCAGTGGAATTTTGTCAGTTTCGGAACGTCCGGCAGCGCCCCAAAACACGATCATCTCCGGGCGGAAGCACGCCCTGGACGGGCTCCGCACCGTCGCTGTCGCCGGCGTCTTCCTCTTCCATACCGCAACCGATCTTGTCCCCGGCGGGTCAATCGGCGTGGACGTCTTCTTCACTCTCAGCGGCTTCGTGATCACGCTGCTCATCATGAAGGAGCAGCTCGCCACGGGCCGACTGAACCTGGGGATCTTTTACGCCAAGCGGCTGGCCCGGCTCTGGCCGGCGCTGCTGGTCCTCTGCGCGGTGATCCTCGCCGTCGGCCTCGTCTTCCCGGCTTCCGGCTGGGGCGGGCAGGCCGGCTTCATCCTCCCGGCCGCCGCCTACGTGATGAACCTGGCGCATATCGGCGCGTTCGGGCAATCCATCCAGGGAGAAACCCTCGGTCCCACCTGGACGCTCGCCGTCGAGGAACAGTTCTACCTGGTGTGGCCCGTGCTCCTGCTGGCCATGCTCCAGTTCTGGAAGATCCGCACTGCCGCGTTCACCACCCTTGCCCTGGCCGCAGCCTTCCTGCTGGAACGGTTCGCGCTGGTCATGTCCGGTGCCCCGCTCAACCGCCTGTACAACGGGCCGGACACGAGGGCGGACGAGCTGCTGATCGGCTGCGGCCTGGCACTCCTGTTCACCGCCCTCCGCGCAGGATCCCGCCTGCACCGCATCCTGCAATCGATCGCCGCCTGGGGCGCCCCCCTGGCGGCATTTATCCTGGCGGCCGCGGTGTTCCTGTTCAGGGAGCCGGAGGCGTCCAACGCCTGGTTCAACACGTTCTGGACCGCCGGACCCACCGCCCTTTCGCTGCTGGCGGTGCTGCTGATCGGCTCGCTGGTCCTCCAGCCGGCCGGCTTCATGGCGCGGATCCTCAGCCACCCGTGGCTCGCCCGCCCGGGCCGGGACCTCTCCTACGGCATGTACCTCTGGCACATTCCGGTGTATCTCCTGCTGATGCGCCTGGTCCCGGACCTGCCCCTGCGGATCGGGCTGTCGGCGGCCCTCACCGTGCTGGTGGCCTACGCCTCCTTCCGCCTGGTGGAGCTGCCGCTCCGGCGCTGGGCCAATAGGAGGTTGGACGCCGCCGTCGTCGCACCTCCCGTCACCCAGCGCGCAAAGGTGCCGGTGCCTGTTTCCGGCTAAAGCCGGCCAGATTAATCAGCCCGTGCGGGCATGGCTTTTCCGTTTATTTGGGGCCGGGCTTTAATGACGACGGCGGCCGCTCGCCACAATGTCAGACCCTCCCCTGATGATTGGTTCATGGGGAAAATGGCGGTGGTTCAGGCGTTTGAGGACGTCCGTGCTGCCCTTGCTGTGCTTCATGCTGAGGTGGAGGGGTGTGGTTCGGAGCCGTTTTCGGGGGTTGATCCGTTGGCGGGGTTGGCGGACGGGTGCCTGGATATTCTTGCCGGGGCCCGCCAGGTGGAGGCAGGGTTCGCTGGGTTGAAGGCGAAGGCCGCGGTGACGTACGCGGAGAGCGCCCATGCTGTTGCCGGGCCGGATGCACCGATTCAGGCGCAGGAGATGGCCGTCGCGGCCGAGATCGGGTGCGCGCTGGCCTT
>JABFWC010000412.1 GCA_013362385.1 Pseudarthrobacter sp. | reverse complement strand
CACTGGCGCCGCGCGCCCGAACCCGCCCGTCGGCCCCGACCAGCAGGGCCCACACGGGGACGCGCTGGACCAGTGCGGCAAGCAGTTCATGCTCCGGTTTCGGGGACAGGACCGCGCGCATGAGCTGCCGGTTGGTCTCGGCCAGCTGCCGGAAAACCCGGGCATTGTCCGTCTCGAGCAGCTGTGAGAACTGCAGGCCGATCGCGGCGAACGGCAACGACTCCGGCACTTCGAACAGGGTGAGGTTGTGCCGGCGGCAGGCAGCCACCACGGCGGCCGGGACGGCGTCGAAGTACGGTCGGATGCCGAACCCCAGCGCCGCCACCTTTGCCTTTACCAGCCGCCGGACGTAAGCGTCGACGCTGGCGGGAGAACCGCCGTCGCCCTGGAACGGCAGGCCGGCGGTGAGCAGGAACTCACCCTCCGGGAGGTAGGGGGTGGGGTCCTCCAGCTCGCTGGGTTCCACCCACCGCAGCAGGCGCCCGCCGCTGCCGCCGTCGTGAAGTGTCTTCAACAACGGCGGCAACTGGTCCAGGAACTGCTGCAGCGTGACGAAGCCCAGGCGCGCGCCGTCGGGCTGATCGGCCATGGGCGTTCCCGGGGACTTGGTCACCTCGTGTGCAGAAAGTCTCACGGGGGAAAACTATAGGGCAATCTGCACCAGGGTGAGAGCTGACTCACATGCCAGCCTTGAGGAGGGGAAACCGAAACTACTCTGAAGGGACGTCAACGGTGACCGTGCCTGTGACCACTCAAAACACTCTCGCTCCAGCCCCGGCCCGGCCGCGCCTGGCGGACCAGCTCCTGCGCCGCAAACCCATCGGCCAGATGCTCCGGGAAGCCGACGGCAGCGACGCCGGCACGCCGCTGGTGCGCAGCTTCGGTGTCCTCCAGCTGACCATGATCAGTGTGGGCGCCACTTTGGGCACCGGGATCCTGGTGATCCTGGGCGAATCGGTTCCGCTGGCCGGCCCGGCCATCTGGATCTCGTTCGTCATCGCCGGCCTTGCCGCGCTGCTGTCCGCCGTGTCGTATGCCGAAATGGCCGGCCTGGTGCCGGTGGCGGGATCGAGCTACTCCTACTCCTACGCCACCATGGGCGAGGGCATGGCGTGGATTTGCGGCTGGTGCCTGGTACTGGAGTACGCAGTCTCTGTCGCTGCCGTCGCCGTGGGCGCCGGCCAGTATGTCAACGAGACCCTTGCCGCCTTTGGCCAGGTGCTGCCGGACGCGCTGTCCCAGCCTCCCGGTGACGGCGGCCTGGTGAACATTCCGGCGTTCGCCATCGTGGTGCTGGCAACGGTACTCCTGGTCCGGGGCGCGCGGGAAAGCGCCTGGATCAACACCGCCATCGTGATCGCCAAGGTCGGCATTCTGCTGTTCTTCTGCGCCGTTGCCTTCACCGCCTTCAACGCCGGAAACTTCGAGCCGCTGATGCCCATGGGCGCTGCGGGGGTCTCCGCAGCGGCTTCACGTGTGTTCTTTTCGTACATCGGCTTCGATGCCGCCTCGACGGCAGGCGAGGAAGCGAAGGACCCGAAGCGGGACCTGCCCCGAGCCATCCTGCTGTCCATGGTCATCGTCACCAGCATCTACGTCCTGGTGGCCGTCGCGGCGATCGGCGCCCGGCCGTGGGGCTGGTTCGATGGAACCGAGGCCGCCCTGGTCCAGATCCTGGAGGAGCTCACCGGCCAGCCGTGGGTCGCCCTCGTCTTTTCGGCCGGCGCCGTGCTGGCGATCGCCAGCATCGTGCTGACCGTCCTGTACGGCCAGACCCGCATCCTTTTGTCGATGTCCCGGGACGGCCTGGTACCGGCAGTCTTCGGGCGCGTTTCCGCCCGCACCGGCACCCCGGCCGCCGGCACACTCATCGTCGGCACCGCCGTCGCCCTGACCGCAGGGCTGGTCCCGCTGGGAGCCCTCGCCGACGCCACCAGCATCGGCACGCTGTTCGCCTTTGCACTCGTGAACGTCGCTGTCATCTACCTGCGCCGCAACCGTCCGGACCGGGTCCGGAGCTTCCGCGTGCCGCTGTATCCCTTCACGCCCGTCCTCGGTACCTTGATGTGTGCCTACCTGAT
Source organism: Pseudarthrobacter sp. (assembly GCA_013362385.1). Classification (GTDB taxonomy): domain Bacteria; phylum Actinomycetota; class Actinomycetes; order Actinomycetales; family Micrococcaceae; genus Arthrobacter. Next base: position 793 of record JABFWC010000412.1, on the reverse strand, counting down.
GGCGAACCTGGGAGCGGACACCTGGATTGTCTTTGGCGCCTGGATGCTGGTGGGCGCCGCGATCTACTTCGGCTACGGACGCCGGAACTCGAAGGTAGCGGCTCTGAGCGAGCTGGACTACCGTGAACTGACCGCCATGGCCCCGGGCCAGGAACGTGTGAAAGCAGAACAATCATGACCATCGCCACCGAACTGCCGGCCGTCGACCCCTCCAGCACCTCAACACCACAGCCGGACGGCCCGGGCGGGGACGGGCACCGCGCCCCCATCACCATGCTGAATCCGGACTTCCCGTTCAGCTATGACCACTACCTGGCCCACCCGGGCGGCCTGGGCTCCGTGCCGCCGGAACTGCACGGCACCGAGGTGGCCGTGATCGGCGCCGGGCTTTCCGGCCTGGTCACCGCCTACGAGCTGATGAAACTGGGGCTGCGTCCGGTGGTCTACGAGGCGGACCAGATCGGCGGGCGGCTCCGGACCGCGGCCTTCCCGGCCGCGCCGGGCGTCGTGGCGGACCTGGGCGGCATGCGGTTCCCCGTCTCCGGCAAAGCCTTCTACCACTACGTGGACCTTCTCGGGCTGGAAACCTCCGACTTTCCTAATCCGCTCGCGGAGGCCACGTCAAGCACGGTGATCGAGCTGGCCGGAAAGAAGCACTACGCGGAAAAGTCCAGCGACCTGCCACCGTACTTCCGCGAAGTGGCCGACGCTTGGAAAGCGGCCGTCAACGACGGCGCCAAGTTCGCCCGGATGCAGGACGCCATCCGCGCCCGCGACACCGGACGGATCAAGG
>JABFWC010000106.1 GCA_013362385.1 Pseudarthrobacter sp. | reverse complement strand
CAGCAGCACGAGGCTGGCAGGGCGGGGCCATATTCGGGTCGGGGCGGCCGTCCGGAACGGCTGCCGCTCCGAACCGCCACTGTCGAACCGGGGCCCAAACGGCCGGCAAGTGCGACGAACAGGAGCCAACATGACCGGAATCAACGCCCAGCCTTCGCAGAAGACCGTTCTTGTCACCGGGGCCACCGGCTATATCGGCGGCCGGCTGGTGCCCAGGCTGCTGGAGGCCGGCCACACGGTCAAGGTCCTGGTGCGCTCGCCCGACAAGGTCGCCGGGGTGCCATGGCGGGACAAGGTGGACGTGGTGGAAGGCAGCCTCGACGACGGCGACAAGCTCCGCGACGCCCTGGCCGGCGTCGACATCTTCTACTACCTGGTGCACTCAATGGCCGCCGGCGCCGGATTTGAGGCGAAGGAAGAGGCCATGGCACGGACAGCCGCGGACGCTGCCGCGGCTGCGGGCGTGGACCGGATCGTCTACCTCGGCGGACTGCACCCCCAGGGCGTGCAGCTCTCCACCCACATGCGGTCGCGGGAGGCGGTGGGAAAGGTGTTCCTGGACTGCCCCGTGGATGCCATCGTGTTCCAGGCAGGGGTAGTGATTGGTTCCGGCTCGGCGTCCTTCGAGATGATCCGCCACCTGTCCGAGACCCTGCCGCTGATGCCGGCGCCCAGCTGGGTGCGCAACCGGATCGAGGCGATCGCCGTGCGCGACGTCCTGTACTACCTGGTTGCCGCCGCCTCCCTGGCAGGCAGCATCAACCGGACCTTCGACATCGGCTGCCGGCAAGTGCTGACCTACGCCGGGATGATGAAGGAATACGCCGCCGAGGCGGGCCTGCCGTACCGTGTGGTGCTGGCGCTGCCCGTGCCCGCGCCCAAACTGGCGGGGCTGTGGGTGGCGCTGACCACGCCCATCCCGCTGTCCATGGCTGTGCCGCTGGTCCAGTCTCTGCAGCACGACGCCGTATCCGACGACCATGACATCGACCGGTACATTCCACAGCCCGACGGCGGCCTGACCCCGTACCGCACGGCCGTCGCCCTGGCGCTGGGCAAGGAACGCGACGGGCAGGTGGAAACCACCTGGGCCAATGCCGGCGCAGCTTCCGATCCCCTTCCCAGCGACCCCGACTGGGCCGGGCACAAGGTCTACATCGACGAACGCACCTTCCACGGCAATGTGGACCCGGGTCATGTGTGGACGGTGATCGAGGGCATCGGCGGGCGGAACGGCTGGTACTCGCTGCCCCTGGCCTGGCAGGTGCGCGGCTGGCTCGACAAGCTCACCGGCGGGGCGGGCCTGCTGCGCGGCCGCCGCCATCCCCACAGCCTGGCCCACGGCGAGGTGGTGGACTGGTGGCGGGTGGAACGCATCGACAGGGGAAAGCTGCTGCGGCTGCGTGCCGAGATGCGCGCACCCGGCCGTGCCTGGCTGGAGCTCTCCGTGGAACCCGACGGGACGGGCAGCCGCTACCGGCAGCGCGCGATTTTCTTCCCAAAGGGGCTGAGCGGCCGGCTCTACTGGCTGGCGGTGCTGCCGTTCCACAGCCTGATCTTCCCGGCCATGGCACGGAACATCACGGCGGCGGCGCAGAAGCTTGCCGATGCGGACCGGGCACCGATGACCCCGTAGGATGTTGGAGGCTTAATCCGTTCCCCACGTCCGAGGAGGACCCATGGCGCTGAGCGCAACCACCACCCTTCCCCACTCCGTCGACAGCGTGGCCGCTGTCCTGGTCAACGAAGACTTCCAGCGCCATGTCAGCCAGCTGGTGGGCGGCGACCTGGAATCCTTCAACGTGGACGGCGACGTTGCCGGAGCGTTCAGCACCACGTCGGTGCGCACCCTGCCCACCACCCGGCTGCCCGAAATTGCGCGGAAGATCGTCGGCGAGCACCTCAAGGTGACCCAGGTGGAAAGCTGGGATGCTCCTGCCGCCGATGGTTCCCGCCAGAGCAACATCTCGCTCAAGATCGCCGGTGCTCCCGTTGACGTCACCGCCGTGCAGCGCCTGGTCGCCGAGGACGGCGGAACGCGCGTGGAGCTGGAGGGCGCGGTCAAGTCCTCCGTGCCGTTCCTGGGCGGCAAGATCGCCGACGCCGCCGAGCCGATGGTGGCCAAGGCGCTGAACCTGCAGGCACAGCAGGCCCAGGCCTGGCTGGAAAGCCACTAGTTTCCGTGGCGCTTCCCGTTTTCCCGGCACTGGTCCTGGTTGTCGCCGGCGTATGGTCGCTGGTGGTCTGGCCGCAGTTCCTGCGCCGGGTGATGAAGGATCCCCGTGCCCGTGACGCCGCCGGCAAGGCGACGAGGTTCCTGACCGTGCACGTGGTGCTGGTGAGCATCTCCATGGTGCTCGGACTCGCCACGGCAGTCATCGGTGTCCTCGGCCTTCTCGGGTAACCGGCATACGAAAAAGGCTCTCCTCCCGCCGGGAGGAGAGGCTTTTGCCGTTTTTGGGGAACCGCGGGGTCAGGCCGCCTGGTTGAGCGCATCCTCCGCGGCCACCCAGGAGATCATGGCGCACTTGACCCGGGCGGCGTAGCGGGCCACACCCTCGAATGCAGCGGCGTCACCCAGAAGCTCCGGATCTGCATGCACCTTGCCGCGTGAGCGGAGCACGTCGCGGAAGCTGTCGATCACTTCGTGCAATTCCGCCACGGTCAGGCCCTCTGCGAGGTCGGTCAGGACGGAGGCCGACGCCATGGAGATGGAGCAGCCGGCGCCGTCCCAGGCGATCTGCGCCACCCTCCCGTCCTCCACTGCCAGCCGGAGGGTGACTTCGTCCCCGCACACCGGGTTGAGCTGGTGCGATTGGCCGGTCGAGGCGCCCCGGGGCGCCTGGGTCTCTGCCAGGCCGCTGCCGTGGCGGGCTTTCG
>JABFWC010000202.1 GCA_013362385.1 Pseudarthrobacter sp. | reverse complement strand
CTCCAGCAGGATCTCGAAGCCCTGGCGCTGGTGGAAGGACTCTTCCTTGCAGATGCGGACCATGGCCCGGCCGTAGGGACCGTACGACGCGCGGCACAGCGGGACCTGGTTGCAGATGGCTGCGCCGTCCACCAGCCAGCCGATGGCACCCATGTCCGCCCAGCTCAGCGCCGGGTAGTTGAAGATGCTGGAGTAGCGGGCCTTGCCGGCGATGAGGTCGTCCATCATCTTGTCCCGGTTCTGGCCAAGGGTCTCGGCGGCGCTGTAGAGGTAGAGGCCGTGGCCGGCTTCGTCCTGGACCTTGGCCATGAGGATGGCCTTGCGCTTCAGGCTCGGGGCGCGGGTGATCCAGTTAGCTTCCGGCTGCATGCCGATGATCTCGGAGTGGGCGTGCTGGCTTATTTGGCGCAGCAGCGTTTTGCGGTAGGCGGCAGGCATCCAGTCGCGGGGCTCGATGCGGGAGTCCTCGGCGATGATCCGGTCGAAGTGCGCCTGGCCTGCGGCGTCCTCCTCGGGGGTTAGCTCAGCCGGCACTGACTGCAAGTTCTGCGCTGCCATGGTTGCTCCTATGCAAAGACCGTCGGGCGGCTCGGAATTATTTACCGACCGTTCGTTCAGGATATGCGGAGCCGCGGGCGGGCGTCAAGCTTCCCCTCCCCCTCCGATGCCCGGTCACCTCTGCGCCGCCGTCGCCCGTTCCTGCCGCCCTCCCAACGCGCCATCACGTCCGGCCCGCAATTCCGCGACCCGCCATCACGTCCGGCCCGCAATTCCCCAACCCGCCATCAGCTCCTTCGGGGTTTCCACAAACGCCCCATCACCTTCCGCAGCTTTCCCGCAGACCTCCGCGGACACCCGGTTTTGCTGCCCGACGGCGGCTTAGCATGGGCCCGTGATTCCCGGCTTCCCGGTTGGAGGAGTGGTGGACGGATCATCGAATCGTGCGCTTGCAGGTATGGCGGTCGGTGCCGCCATGCTCCTCTGCGTAGTCACTGCATGCATCCCGGCCGGTGCTCAGGAGCAGGCTTCCGTTGACTCCATCAGGGTTGTGGTGATCGGGGACTCGCTGAGCACCGGATTCGGGACCTCCGCGGATGAGGCGTGGCCGGTGCTGCTGAAGTCGGTGCTGCTGCTCAATGACCGCGCGATGCAGGTGACCAACGCGGCGGAGAACGGCAGCGGATACCTGGTTACCGGCGAGCGCGGCGACACGTTCGGGGACGAGGTCCAGGCCGCTGTTGGACCAAACACGGACGTGGTGGTTTTCTTCGGGTCCGACAACGATGAGGGGACAGACCCCGAGGCGCTGCGCGCGGCTGCGGCCTCCACCTTCGCAGCCGCATCCGCCATTGCTCCCAAGGCGGTGCTCGTGGCGGTGGGGCCGCTGTCCGGCAATGACTTGCCGCTTCCGGAACTGGCCGGCGTCCGCGACTCCACCGCCGCGGCAGCGCAGGACACAGGCGTGCCTTTCATCGACCCCATTGCAGACCAATGGCTGGCGGGCCGCGTCGACGTCCTGCTGGGACCTGACCGGGAACATCCCAGCGTCGCCGGCCAGGAGCTGCTGCGGGACAAGATGCGGGCCATCCTTAGCTCGGCCGTGCAGGGGTGAGCGGCACTGTGCTGACGGCGGATGACCTGCGGGAAGCCCTAGTGCCCGCACCGGAAGCCCGACGCTAGTTTGGTGCTAGCTAAAGCTGTCTTGGGCGCGGGGGGAAATTTGGCAGGCTGGTGGCGCAGTTCGCGGGTGCAGCGGGAGCATCGGCGGTCCGGGCGGAAGAAAGCCGCAGCCCTGGTAACTGCCCTCCTGGCCGCCGGACTGGCTGGATGTACCTCCGAACCCAAGCCACCGCCGGATGAGCCAAGGGTGCACTTCACCGCCGCCGGGGATACAGGCATGCAGGACGGCGCCAGGGCTGTGCTGGACAAGATCAAGGAACTCCAGCCCGACTTCAACTTCCACCTCGGCGATCTGTCCTACGGGCAGGGCACCGAGGAGGAGTTCTGCAAGATGGTCACCGACAAGCTCGGGGACCTCCCCTTCCAGCTCGTGGCCGGCAACCACGAAAGCAACGGCGAGGGCGGCCACATCCGCAACTACGTCAAGTGCCTGCCCAACAGGATGCCGGGGCTGGAGGGCGAATACGGCACGCAGTGGTACATCGACGTTCCGCGGGAGAAGCCCCTGGTCCGGCTGATCGCGGTGTCGCCGGGCATCGCCTTCGACCAGGGCGACCTGGACTACTCCGAGGGCAGCAAGCGCTGGCAGTGGACCGAGGACGCGATCGACGGCGCCCGCGCGGCGGACATCCCCTGGACCGTGGTGGGGATGCACACGGCGTGTTTCAGCATGGGTGACTACAGCTGCGAGGCAGGGCAGGCGCTGACCGACCTGCTGATCGAAAAGAAGGTGGACCTGGTCCTCACGGGCCATGAGCACCTCTACCAGCGCACCTTCCAGCTGGGCCTGCCGAACGACTGCTCCAAAGTCCTGGCCCGGGGGAAGTGCGCCGTTGACGACGACGACTCGTTCGCCAAGGGCGCGGGAACAGTCTTCGCCACGTCGGGCCTGGGCGGCAAGAGCATCCGGGACATCAACACCGAGGACTCGGACAAACCCGTTTTCGCGGCGTGGTCCGGGAGCAACAAAGATCCTGCCTTCGGGACGCTGGACATCAAGCTGACCGGGTCCCGGATGGACGTGAAGTTCGTCCCCGCGGAAGGCTACAGCTTCAAGGATTCGTTCAGCATCGCGAAGTAGGCTGCCGGCGCGTGCATTCCCGCCCAGTTGCTGCACCGACCCACCCACGGACGACGGCGTGTCCCGGCCTTTTGGTGCCGACCGACGGAGGTAACTGGGCTGGAACGCACACACCGCCTGG
>JABFWC010000421.1 GCA_013362385.1 Pseudarthrobacter sp. | reverse complement strand
ACGGTCCCGGCGTCGGGCGCCGTGCGGAAGCTGCCCCGAACCGTCTCGCCGGCCGCGCCGCCGTCGTCTTCGAAGCTGATCTCCAGCGCAAAGCGGGTGTTGGCCGGCAGGTTCCCGGCATGGATTTTGGCGGTGAAATCGGACGCCTGGGTGGCGCGCGGGCCGCGGAGGACGCGCTCAAAGGCGCCGCGCCCGCGCAGGACCTCTCCGCCGTCGTCCACTGCCCGCAGGATCGCCGTCATCCGTCCGGCGCCCGAGGCGCGGGACCACAGGACGGCCGAGTTCGAGGTGACGTCCCCCGTGGCGATGCCGCTGGGCAGGGTGAGGCGGTTGCGGACCAGGGCGACGCCCGCTGACTGGCGCGGTGTGGCAGCGTACGCGGCCGGGGCTGCGGAGGCGAGCGCCGCGGCGGCGACGGTGCCCTTGACGAGGGTGCGGCGGGAAACAGGGGAGCTGTGGGTCATGGCCACAGGTTTTCGCGGCCCGGCACACGGACGCTGTCTCCCGGGTGAACCGCGGGTGAGCCCGTACTGAACAGGCGGTGGACCTGCCGGACGGGCCTACGGCAGGGAGCCTACGGGACGGCGAAATCCGCGATCCGGCCCTCTCGCAGGGCCGCCCCCACCGCCGCGATGCCGCCGTAGTCGGGGAACACCACCGACTGGCCCGCCGCCATGCCCGTCCCGGCCGTGGGCAGCGTCATGGTGCCGATCGCATTCACATCCAGGTTGCGCAGGCTGTACGCGAGGATCGCAGCCTGCACCGGGTCGAAGCCCTTGTCCACCGTCAGGCAGCAGGACGCGAAGTCCACCAGCGACCGGACGGCGTTCACGTCGGTCAGGGCGCCGCTGCTGGTGAACCGCGCCAGGACGGCGCGGACCATGATTCGCTGGTTCACTACCCGCTGATAGTCGCCGTCGGTGAATGCGTGGCGCTCCCGGCTGAACTCCAGGGCCGCCTGCCCGTCAAGGTGGTTGACCCCCTGGGTGAAAACGTGCTCGGTTTCGATCGTCGACTGGAAGGCGAACGGGACATTGACGTCGATGCCGCCCAGGCCGTCCACCATGGCCTTGAACCCGCCGAAGTCCAGCATCAGCGTGTGGTCGATGGTGATGCCCAGCAGCTGCTGGACGGTGGCGGTGGTGAGGTCGATGCCGCCGTTCTCAAGCGCCGCGTTGATCTTGGAGCCGCCAACGCCCGGCACATCCACCCAGAGGTCGCGCATGATCGAGATGATGTAGAGGGTGTGCCGGTCGGCAGGCACATGGACCACCATCAATGCATCCGAGCGCTGGTCGGCGGACTCGCCCGTGGCCGCGGTGTGGGCCGCGGCATCGCGTGCGGGAGTGCCGCGGATGTCGCTGCCGATGATCAGGATGTTCATCGGCGTGGCCGGAAGGTCGGGAATGGGAGGCGGTGGTGGCGGCGGGACCGGGGCCGGCGGCGGTGTCTCGGACGGGGTGGGCGTAGGTGTTGCTGTTTCGCTGGGCGACGGAGTCGAGGTCTGGGTGGCGGCGGGCTGCGCCTGCTGGCCCGCCCGGTTCAGGCTGAAGACCGCGACCCCGGCGGCGGCCACGAGTGCCAGCGCGAGGAGGGCGGCGATCCAGCGGCGCCGGCCCAGGGCGACAATCCATGCCGGCCGGTGGGCGTCCGGCCGCGGGGAACCAGCGCCGGGACCGGATGGATCAGGACCGCCTGGGATGCTCATGACGCCTCCACCTCACTGTGAACAGGTGCGATCAGTGTCCGTCCGGCAACCCCTCGCTGGCTACATACGTTTCCAAACTGTCACCTGCCAGCGCCTGGGCGATGTCCCGGATGGCCGCGTAGTTCGGCAGGACAATCGACTGGCCGTCCGCCGAGGTGCCAACGCCAAGCGTGGGAAGGGTGAACATTTCCATGTCCGCGGCCCGCACGTTGTGCAGTTCCAGCGCCAGGCCGGCCAGCGCCGCCGCGTTGAGCCCGCTGTCCACGCTGATGTAGGGTGCCATGGCGGTGACCAGGTTGTGCACCTTCACCGGGTTAAGAAGGGTCTCCGGGCTGAGGTTCTTCGCGAACAGCGCCTCCACGAAGGCCTGCTGGTTCCGCACCCGCTGGTAGTCGCCGTCGCTGAAGGCGTAGCGCTCGCGGACGAACTCAAGCGCGTGCCGGCCGTCCAGCACCTTGGGGCCCTGCCGGAACTTGAAGCCCTCGTGCGCGGAGACGAAAGGCTGCTTGATGTTCACCTCCACGCCGCCCAAGGCGTCGGTGAGGCCAACGAAGCTTTCGAAGTCGATCATGGCCACGTGGTCGATGCGCTGGTTGAACAGCGACTCCACGGTCTGCACCATCAGGGGCACGCCCCCATAGGCGAGCGCGGCGTTGATTTTGGCCCGGCCGTTCCCGGGAATGTCCACCCACAGGTCGCGCATGAGCGAGATGGCGAAGACCTTGGAGCGGTCCGCGGGAATGTGCACCAGCATGAGGGTGTCGGCGCGCTGGTTGGAGCTGGTGCCGGATACCGCCTCGTTAGCCGTAGCCCCGCGGCTGTCGCTGCCCATCACCAGGACATTCAGGCTACCGGCTGCCGTTGCGGTTGCTCCGTCCGCGGCCGGCCCGGCTGCGGGCACTGATCCGGGAGGGGCGGCGGCAGGTCCCGCCGCTTCACCTGGCGCCGCGGAGGAACCGGGCTGCGGGCGACTGGACTCGGGCGGGAACGGGTTTTCGATGATTTTGGCCTGGGAGTCGTAGGCGTGTCCGAGGCTGAGCAGGTACGCGCCGGCCGAGGCCGTCACCAGGGCAACGATGCCCGCGAGCACCAGCAACGTTGTCCGCAGGCGGTGCCGACGGCGTGTTTCCGGCTCAGCGGCGCGGGCGTCGTGGGTGCGGGTTGGTGGGTACAG
>JABFWC010000021.1 GCA_013362385.1 Pseudarthrobacter sp. | reverse complement strand
GATCTCCTGCAGCCCAAGGCCCACGTTGGTGGAACCGGTGAAGGACATCCCGGCTATGCGGGGATCGCGGGCCAGGGCGTCGCCGACGACGCGGCCCTTGCCGTGGACCACGTTGAATACGCCGCCGGGCAGTCCTGCGTCCTGCAGGGCGCGGGCCAGGTGGGTGGCGGACAGCGGGGTGAGCTCGGCGGGCTTGATGACCACGGCGTTGCCGCTGATCAGTGCCGGCGCCGCCTTCCAGGCCGGGATGGCGAAGGGGAAGTTCCAGGGGGTGATCAGGCCGACGACGCCCAGGGGTTCGCGGCGGGTGGTGATGGTGGTGTCCGGCAGGCCGCTGGGAAGCACTTCGCCGGTGGCAGCCCAGCCAAGCGAGCCGAAGAAGCGCAGCACGTCGGAGGCGCGCTTCACTTCGCTCTTGGCCTCGGCCAGTGTTTTGCCTTCCTCGCGGACCAGGTCCTCGGCGATGGCGGCCTGCCGTTCGATCAACAGGTTTCCGGCCGTGATCAGGATGGCGCCGCGGGAGGGCGCGGGCAGTGCGGCCCAGGCGGGTGGGGCAGCAGCGGCGGCGGTGATGGCGGCGTCCACGTCCGCGGCGGTGCCGCTGGGAGATAGTGCTGCCAGCTCGTCCGGCCGGGCCGGGTTCATCCGCCGGGTTTCGGCCTCGCCCAGCCACTGGCCATTGATGAAGTGCCGGGCGGTGAGGTGCGCGTGGGTGGTGGTTTGGGGGTCCAATGCGGTGGAGGTCATGGCGTTCCTTTGGAAGATTGAGGCGGGCTAGAGGCTGCGGATGAGGCCGCCGTCGCACCGCAGTGCCACGCCGGTGATGTACGACGCCGGAGCGCTGCACAGGAAGGCGGCGGCGGCTCCGAATTCGGCGGGGTCCCCATACCGCCGGGCGGGGATGGTTTTGCGGGATTCGAGCTGGATTTCCTCCAGCGTCGTGCCGCGGCGCTTGGCGGCCGCCTGGTCCAGCTCCGTGACCCGGTCCGTGGCGATCCTGCCGGGTAGGAGCAGGTTGACGGTGACCCCGTCCAGCGCCACCTCGGCGGCGAGCGTCTTGAGGTATGCCGCCAGCGCGGCGCGGCCGGTGTTGGAGATGGCCAGGTTCGGCAGCGGCGCCGCCACGCCGCTGGAGCCGACGGCGAGGATCCTTCCCCACCGCCGCTCCCGCATCCCGGGAAGGGTCAGGGACACCATCGCCTGGTGCGGCTTGACGAGGGTGTCGAACGCGGCGCCGATGTCCTCGGATCCCAGGCTGGCGGCGGCGCCGGGCTTGGGTCCGGGGCCGTTGAGGACCAGGATGTCGATCGGTCCCAGGCCGGATCCGGTCTGCTCCACTGCCGCTTCCGCTCCGCCAGGGGCGGTGAGGTCGGCCTCGACGGCGATGGCACAGAAGCCGGGAAGGTCCCCGTAGCCTGCCCGGAGTTCGGCCACGATCTCCTGGGCCCGGTCCCGCCGTCGGCCCACGACGGCAACCTTGGCTCCCTCGGCGGCCAGTGCCCTCGCCACGGCAAGTCCCAGCCCGCTGGTGGAGGCCGCCACAAGCGCCGTCCGTCCGGTGATACCCAGATCCATCAGAGGCTCCCGGTTGATAGGAGGGCGCTGGTCAATTTCAGTGCCGTGGCGGCTTCGCGGAGGTGTGCGGCCATGGCGTGCCGCAGGTTCTCCGGGAAACCGGCAGCCGGTGCGCGGACGGCGGAGTCTTTGATCCAGCCCCGTTCACGCAGGCATTCCTTGCGGATGGCCAGTGCCACCTTGGCCTGCTGCTCGAAGTTGATGAGCGGCAGGTAGGGCAGCAGTTGGGCGGCGGCGGCCGCATAGCCTTCCCGCTGCCAGGCGCGGACGCAGGCAATGAGCGCTTCCGGGTAGGAGAATCCGGTCATGGCTCCTGCCGCTCCGGCGAGCAGTTCGTCCAGGAGGCCCTGGCCGCCGAGCCCGCCGAAGACCGAGATCCCGGTGGCGGAGCTGAGGGTTGCGATGGCCACGCTGGTGGGCGGTGCCTCGGCCTTGATGGCGATGACGGCGGGGCTTGCCTTGACCACGGCGATGAGCGCGTCGGTGGAGATGGTGACGCCGCTGGCCAGGGGGTAGTCCTGCAGGACCACTTTGGCGCCGGTGGCACGGTGGATGGCGTCCAGGTGGGCGGCCACCGCGTCCGGTTTTGGCGAGTTGGCCTGGACCATGACGGCGGCGAGCCGCTGGCCGGCTGCCTGCTGGGCTGCCCGGATTTCCTCGATAGCAGGCCGGGTGGCCAGGGCGGATACTCCCACCACCAGGGGCAGGTTGGTGCATTCGACGGCGATTTCCAGGACCTGCCGGCGCTCCTCGGGTGTGAGTGCGGCTGCTTCGCCGAACACGCCCAGGACGGTAAGGCCGGTGGCGCCGATGGTTTCGTAGCGTTCCACGAGGTCGGAGAGGCTGTCCAGGTCCACGTCCTGGGTGCTGCCCTGGAACGGCGTCGCGACAACGCCCCACACGCCGGGGGCCAGGGATTCAGGGTTGGGCGCAGCGGATTGCGGCATGTTTGTTCCCTTTCAGGGGTTGTGGAAGTAGAAGTTCGACGGCGGCGGGCCACCTTGATGTCGGCACTGCTCAGCAGCCGGGCCACACCGGTTGGCGTTTTTCCTGGAACGCGCGGACGCCTTCGGCGGAGTCCTTGCTGTCCAGGGCGGCCATGAGTGCCGGCAGCCGGAGACCGCGCGCTTCGGTGGCTGTCAGGTGCGACGTCCGGGCAGCCATCTGCTTGACCGCACGCACGGAGGTGGGGGCGCAGGCGAGGATCTGGTCCACCCAGCGCTGCACGGCGGCGTCGAGCTCCCCAGCCGGAACCACTTCATTGACCAAGCCCATGGCCTGCATTTCGGCGGCGCCGGCCTTCCGGCCCGTGAGGAGCATGCCCATGGCCTGGGTGTAGGGGACGCGGCGCAGCAGCTGGTGGATGCCGCCGTCGAGCGCCAGCCGCCCAACCCGCGGCTCGGTCAGCCCGAACTGCGCGCTGTCTGCCGCCACCACGATGTCGGCACCCAGGACGATCTCCATCCCGCCGCCCAGCGCGTAGCCGTTGACCTTGGCGATCACGGGGATGTCCAGGGTGGTGCGCAGGCTCAGGCCACCGAAGCCGTTGGGGTCCAGGCCGGCCCAGTATTCCAGGCCGGTCTTGTCCACCGCGGCGGCGGACATATCCGCACCCACGCAGAAGGCACGGGACCCGGCACCCGTGATGACGACGGCCCGCACGGACGCGTCCTGCTCCAGCTGGGCCCAGATTTCATTGAGCCGCGCCTGAGCGCTGCCGTCAACGGCGTTCAAGACGTGCTGGCGGTCAATCACCACAGTAGCTACGTTGTTCTTGATGATCAGGGTGACCTGGTCGACCATCGTCTTCTGGGCGGTACTGCTCACCGGAGTACCCCCAGCTCCTGCAGGCGCTCTATCGTCGTGTCATCGAATCCGTTCTCCCTCAGGACCTCCACGTTGTGTTCACCCAGCCGCGGCGCCACGCGCCGGATCGCGGGCGGGGTCGCGGAGAGGCGGATAGGCGCGTTGAGCATTTTTACCGTGCCCACGCTCGGATGCTCGGCCTCCACGATCATTCCGTTCGCCTCGGTCTGGGCGTCAGCGAGCGTCTGCTCAAGGGTGTGGACGGGGGCGTTGAGTAGTCCGTGTTCCTCCAGCCTTGTGGTCCAGTACTCCGTGGTGTTGGTGGCAAAATGTTCGCGGAAGATGGCCTGCAGGGCGGGTTTGTTCTTGAACTGCTGCTCCAGTGTGGCGAAACCGGGCCGCTGTGTAAGGTCCTCGTCCAGGCCCAGGGCGTCGGAGATCCGGGCGAGCGGGTCCGGGGTGAAGCCGCCGACCATGCACACTGCGCCGTCGGTGGTTTCGAAGACGCCGCTCAGGGGCATGGCGCCCCAGTTGACCTCGTAGCCGCGGTTGAGCTGCATGCAGGCTTCCTGCATTTGAAGGTGCAGCATGGAGTCATACATGGTCACCTAGACCTTCTGCCCCACGCCCGAGGCCTGCCGGGTTCGCAGGGCCAGCAAGATGCCCTGCATCAGGTGCATTCCCGTGATGTAGTCGCACAAGGTGGTGGGGTAGATGGAGGGTTTGACGTCGTCTGACTCGCGCCGCCACATGACCCCGGAGTAGGCCTGGGCGATGGCGTCCTGGCCGCCCTTATGGGAGTAGGGGCCCACGGGGCCAAAGCCCGTGCCGGAGGCCCAGATGATGCCCGGGTTTTCCTTCTTGAGTTCCTCGTAGCCGAAGCCCATGCGTTCCATCACGCCGGAGCGGAAGTTGCTGACCACCACGTCCGCGTCCGCGAGGAGGACGTGCAGGACATTCCGTCCTTCCTCGGTCCGGGTGTCCACCGAGACGCTGCGCTTGTTCCGGTTGATGGAGAGGAAGATCGGGTTGTCCTGGCCGTCTTTGTCAGGGAATGAGTTGCGGGAAATGTCGCCCGCGCCGGGGCGCTCCACCTTGATGATGTCCGCGCCGAAATCGCCCAGCAACTGGGTGCAGGACGGGCCCATGAACACCTGGGTGAAGTCCACGATTTTGATGCCGTCGAGGGGCAGGGGAGTGCGGGCGCGTTCATCCGCCGAGGAGGGGCCGCGCAGGTGCTCCAGTTCATCAACGAAAGCGCTCATGCCGACACCACGGCAGCCTGGTCGATGGTTGCGTTCGAGGACGGCACATCTCCCGGGTCCGCGCCGTGCCGGCGCATACCGAGCTGGATGTCGGCGGCCGCGACGTCGCGGACCATCACCCGGGACTCGACGGCAAGCGCGGCGGCCACGCCGACGGCCTGGCCCATGGCCATGCAGGGCGGGATTTCCCGGGACATTTTTTGCGCCTCGGGGGTGGCGGAGTAGTGGCGGCCGGCGACGAGCAACTGGTCCACTTCCTTGGGCAGCAGCGACCGGTAGGGGTAGTAGTAGTCGCGGCCCCGGGCCACGGCGTCGGCAAAGTGCCGGCGGGAGGTGACGTCGTCCTTGGTCATCACGTACTCGCCCTGAAGCAGCCGGGTCTGGCGGACGCCCATCTGGGAGGCGACGTCCAGCATGTAGCAGTTCTCAAAGCCGGGAAGATGTGCGCGGACATAGTCCACGGCCTCGGTGATGCGGTCGCGGGCGGCGAACTCGGCAGCGGTCATGTCTGCCGGGTCGACGCCGTCGTAACCGGTCATGTGCGGGGCGTTGCACCAGACGACGCCTTCGATGGGCGTCTTGAGCCACCACAGCTCCCAGGCGCCGCCAAGAATGCGCTTGATCTTGCGGTTGATGGCGCGGGCTTCCTTGGGGTTGGCCTGCTCGAAAGCTTCGGCCGCGTTGGTGTCAACGTTGCCCAGCCGGAACACCAGGGTGGTGAGGTAATTGTCCTTGACGTGGCTGGCGCCGGCACGGGACGCGACGTCAATATCCCCGGTCGTGTCGATGACGATGTCCGCAGTAAAGGCCTGGGGGCCGGACTTGGTCTCACAAACGACGCCCTTCATGACGCCGTTCTCCACGATGGGGCGGGAGAACCAGGAGTGCAGTCGAAGGTTAACGCCCGCTTCACGGACAAGGTCGTTGGAGACGCGCTTCCAGCCGTCCGGGTCGAACGCGGCGGCGTAGCAGATGGGCTTGGGGGTGGTGTGGGAGTGGAAGTCGAAGGTGCCGTAGCGGCCCCACTTGTTCCACAGTTCCTCGGAAGTCTTTCGGTCATCCGCCGGGGGAACGATGGCAAGGCCCAGCTTTTGGAGCCGCTCCACGTACTCCGAAACGATGCCGGTGACCGTGATTTCCTGGCCGTTGATCATGTCATCGAGGACCAGCACCATGCCGCCGGAGGCAAGGCCACCCAGCGAGGAATAGCGCTCCAGGAGGGTGACCTTGGCGCCGGAGCGGGCGGCCGTTACCGCGGCGGCCACACCAGCGGGGCCGCCGCCGACGACCAGGATGTCGGAGCGGGAAATGACGGGAGCTGAAAGCTCGGACGGGGTGATGCTCAGGTGCTGGGAGGGCATGGCTGACGAGGCGTTCATAGGGATCCTTACTTTTCCGGCACTACCCTCAAGACGGCAGGCGGGGACGGGACAACGGTGCTTGGGCCGAAGCGCTACGCGGCAGCGGCACAATGGGGCCCGGAGGGCATGACACAGCGCAGCCAAACGGGCCAAGCTGCAGATGTGAAGTGGAGACCGGCAGCCCCGGTGGGACCGACGGAATAACGGCGACGCGGCTATGGCCGCTAAATCACCACGCGTGAGGTGCGTTAACCCAGATCGCTACGCAGACCTCTTCGTAGCTGTTCTTGTACCAATGCGGGATGTCCGAGGAGAAGGTGATGGAATCGCCTTCTTCAAGCGAATAGCACTGCCCGTCCAGGAAGATGTCCTTCCGGCCGGAGAGGATGATGCCGAATTCCTCGCCGCTATGCCGAAAAGGCGTAGCGCTGGTGTCGTGACCTGGCGGACTCACGATCCATTGAGCTTCCAGCGCCCCGTTCAGGTCGGGGGTCAGCAACTCGTAGACTGCTTCTCCGACCGACTTTTTAGTGACGCCTTTGAGGTTCCGGCGGTCAGCCTTTCGCACCACTGGTGACTTGGTCTCTTCCTGGCCAAGGAAAAACTTTCCGACAGGAATGTCGAGGCCGTGCGCCAGCTGCGCCAAGGTAGTGAAAGATGGATTTGCGAGACCGCGCTCGATCTGGCTGACAATGGCCGGGCTAAGGCCAGTGACTTCCGATAGCTGTGCAAGGGTCAATCCTTTGTCCTTGCGCATAGTGCGGATCTTATTGCCGACGGTGGCAAGAAGAGCGCCCGTGCCCGTAGCGGAAGTTCCCGATACGCTCTCACTGGTCATGGTCCGGCTTTCTCTCGATGAGCTGACTCACCTCACTATAGTGAAAAAATTTAGAGAATCAATGGTTTCGTGAAAAACGGCTCGGGTTAGGTGGCGACTGCCCGTGCTGCTTGCGATCCCGAGCGCCCAGTCCTGCGCCTGGCCCCGCGTCAGGGGTGTTGCCTTTCGCGAGGAAAACCATTGACGTGGTGAAAATCTTCAATATAGTTGTGTGAGCTGCAGCACAGGAATTCACTTGCGGCGAAGTCGAGAACCGTGCCTTCTGGCGGAGGTGCTTGCGCCTCGCTTCCTGCCCGTTCCCTTGTTCAGCGGTATCGGCCACAGCGAACGACGGCCCCGGCACCGGTGTACACGCTGGTGATGGAAGCCGGGACTGATGTCGCGCTGCTGAAGTTGATACCTCGTTCGCATTCAACGCTACGAAGAGGCACGCGTAGCTATCTGGGCTAACCCGCCTCCCCATGGGGCGGACCGGTACCGCATCACGGACCAAGCCAAACGATAGTTTCGATAACCGCCTACCCGCCGCCCGGCGGGAGCCGGTGATCCGTACCCTCCCGCGCCCCGAAGGCGCGGGGGAAGGAAAATCATCATGACTGACACTTCCGTCAAGATTGACCCTGAAAGCGGCCGGAAGCCCCGACTGACTCCCGAAGTCCGAAGGGGACTTCTGGGCCTGGGGCTTGGCAACACGCTGGAATGGTACGACTGGATGGTCTTTGGCCTTCTGTCGGCTTTTATTGGACCGAAGTTCTTCCCGGCCCAGGACCCTATCGCGGCCACACTGAATGCCCTGGCAATCTTTGCCGTGGGCTTCGCCTTCCGGCCCTTGGGCGGGATCCTGTTGGGCACGTTCGCCGACAGGATCGGACGCCGCCGTGTCATGCTCTGGTCCATCATGATGATGGCCGGCACCACGCTGATCATCGCCCTGTGCCCCACCTACGAGCAGATCGGCGCCGCCGCAGGCATAGTCCTGCTGGTTTGCCGCATCATCCAGGGCATCTCCACCGGAGTGGAAGCCCCGCTCTCCACGGCCCACGCCGTCGAACTCGTCCCGGCCGGACGCGAAGGGTTCGTCGCCGGCGTCATCTCCTTCTACGTCAACGTCGGCATCCTTCTCGCCTCCCTGGTCAGCTACGTCTGCAGCCTCCTGCTTAGCGGAGCGGTCATGGCCGACTGGGGATGGCGCGTGCCGTTCATCGTAGGCGCAGTGCTTGGCCTGGTCGTGATCTACCTCCGCCGGACTCTGCCCGAAACAATGAAACCCGACGAGCTCGCTGAGAACAGCTCGGCGAAAACGGTCTGGGGTGGGGTGCGCAAACACTGGCTCAGCGTTCTGGCGATCACCTTCGTCGTTGGAGCCGCGCAAGCTTACAACTACGCCTGGAACACCGGCCTGCCGACAGCAGCCCGCAGCGGATTCAAGGAGGACGCGACCGCAGTCTTCGCCCTGACCACCGCCCTGGGAGTCGTCCTTGTCCTCGGCAGCCTCATCATCGGCAAGGTCGCCGACGGCAAATCGATCTCCAAGTGGTTCCTGATCACCCGCGCCTTGTCCATACCCTCAGTCTTCCTGATGCTGATGTACGTCCGCCCAGGAATCGGCGGCTTCGCCGCAGTCCTGCTCGGCGGCTCCGTCGTCCTCGTCCTGAACATGACCCTCTACAACGTGGTGTCCAGCTCCCTCATGCCCAAAAATTGCCGCGGCGCCGGGACTGCACTCGGATACGGGCTGGGAGTGGCTCTCTTCGGAGGAACGGCGTCGTACCTCCTTGTCTGGCTCCAATCGCTGAACGCGTCCTGGATCTTCCCCGTTTACGTTGCCGTCCTGTCACTGCTGAGCATCGTCTTCTACCTCCTCGCCCGCCAGAAAAACGGCACCTTCATCGGCAGCTAAATGCCGGTGACGGCGTAGAAAGGAAGGTGGGAAACGCTCGTGGCGATCTCCTTTGAACTCGAACCAGCCGATGTGGAACTCTATGAAGCGGCACGGGAACTACTACTGACTGCCCACCACACGGACAACCACAGAGTGGCCGCCGCCATGCGCGGCGCATCCGGGGCCATATACCTAGGCCTTCACATCGGCTCAAAACGGGTGAACATCTGCGCCGAGTCCAGCGCATTGGCCAACGCCCGCATGGCGCAAGAGAAAGCTGTGAAGAGCGTGGTGGCGGTCAGCATGGATGGAAATGGGCAGCCCCAGGTCACCAACCCGTGTGGCCTCTGCCGTGAACTGTTACGCAACTACGGGTCGGAAACCTCCGTACTCGTCGACGCCGAAGGCCGGGTCGGCGTCATCAGCATCAAAGACCTGCTGCCCTACCCATGGGTCCGCGCCGCCGAAGCATCGTGGGTACTTGAACCACCGATTGCCGGGAATCACCGTGCTAATCACCGGGGAGAACGTACGGGGTGACCTGAGCGGCAGGCCCGGGCGGCACGTGGCCGGCGCTCGGGTCCCGCCCGTCACTGCATGGTGGGGGAACATGATGCAGGTACAGCAAAAGTGCTACCCGGCTGGGAGCCGGGTAGCACTTTTGCTGCTGCAGGTTCCATCGCAAGTTGACCAACGGGGCAGAGCTGTATGCGGTTTCCCTGTTCATGTTCCACTCGGGACGGAGGCCCTGTGGCCCGCGAATGTCGCGGCGGCCGTACGGATAATCTTCCTTGCACCCGAGCATGGCTCCCGGCCTCGCCCACATCGAAATCCCTCCGGTGACGAGCCCGCAAGGCCCGGGGTGATCTCCGCCTCGCCCGAGGCTGAGAAGGAATAGGCGGACAGGTTTTTACCTTGTGCCTAGTGAGGCGCTGACCAGTGGCTGCCTCGCTCGAAAGGATCCTCTTGCCCGTAGCTTTCATTCCGTTCACCATGAGCGCCTCCGTGCGTGACGACCACCGCCGCACCTTCCGCACTGACATCGAGCGGCTCACCGACGGACACCTCCGGTCCACACCGTTGGACGTGCTCCGCTCCACCAATACCCAAGCCGTATTTCGGGGGGCCGTCCCGAAGGGCCCGCACACCGCGACCGACGCGAGCCTCGCCCAATATCTTCAAGACCGACTCGCCAGCGAGAACATCCACCTGGACCTGAGCGTCAGCATCGAACGATAGGCACGCTATCCAAGCCCCGGACCACAGCTGGTCCGGGGCTTTCCCATGCCAGGAATGGAACTGCGGGGGACAAGGATTCCAGAAGCGGCCAGAGGCAGCGGTACCGGCGGGTGGCTAATGGCAATCTGAATCCGCGGGACGTAGTGATGCCGGGCCAGAATGTGTGTGCACCGCCGTCGCCTAGGGGACCTTTTCGATCAAGGCTGCTTCCGGGGAAACCGGCGGCTTAGAATGCAGGAAACCTGACGGGCGGGGGAACATGGACAAGAACCAACCAGTGGCAGGCGTCGACGACGAACCTCTGGGGGTCGCCATGGTGATCCGAGCCGATGACGTCCTGGGACCCGACGCCGGGGACGAGGCCAGAGGCCATAACCGGCCGGTACATCTGGAGCAGCTCCATCGCGACCAGTGCCCGGCGGAAGAGCATTTAGCTCGTATCGGGGCATTCAGTGCCGGCGGATGACGCCACTAAGGAAGATTCGGGCGGGGAGAAGGGGGCACCCCCTGGCGCAAGACGGCGATGGACCGGAACAATCGCCTGGATCCTGTTTGTCCTCGCATCGATGATCCTGATCGGGTACGGGATCGGGCTTGCCGGTTGGCACCTCTGGCTGCCGGCTCCGGCCGGGCAGGAAGAGTCCGCCCTCGGCACCGGCTACATTTTCGCCGGCTGCGCGCTGTCCCTCGTTGCCGCCGTCTGGTCCCTCATCCGGGCCAACCCCGTCTGGGTGACCGCGTGTGCTGGCTTGCCCGGGATTCTCGTGGGCTGGGCGACGCTGGACGACCCGTACGATCTGAAGCGTCACCTGGCCGCCGTCGTGTCATTTCCGTTGGCGATCAGCGGGGTCGCCCAAGTCATCCGGGCCGGCAGG
>JABFWC010000462.1 GCA_013362385.1 Pseudarthrobacter sp. | reverse complement strand
GGCCCGGCGGGTCCGGGAGGAGACGCCCTGCAATCCAACGAACTGCTGGCCGACGCCTTCGGCCGCATCCAGGGCGTGGTCACGCAAACCCTGGACGGGCTGGACGAGGCCGCACTGCAGCGGCGCCCGGGTGGCACCGGCAATTCCATCGCCTGGCTGGTCTGGCACCTCGGCCGGGTGGAGGATGCGCAGGTTGCTGCCGCAGCGGGGCTGGAGCAGGTGTGGACCGCGCGGGATTTCGTGTCCCGGTTCGGACTGCCGCTGTGGCGCCAGGACACGGGCTACGGCCATACCGGCGGCCAGGTGGACGCCGTCCGTGCACCGCGGGCACTCCTGCAGGAATATTACGACGCCGTGCACGCGCAGACAGCCGCAGTCCTGGAAGGGCTCCAGGATGCTGACCTGGACCGCGTTGTCGACCGGAACTGGGACCCGCCGGTGACTTACGGCGTACGCCTGGTGAGCATCCTTGCCGATTGCCTCCAGCACGCCGGCCAGGCCGCCTACGCCAAGGGCCTGGACAGCCGTCCGGCGGAAGGCGCCAGTGCGTGAGTTGGTGGTCCTGGGCACGGCCTCGCAGGTGCCCACCCGCGGCAGGAACCACAACGGGTATTTCCTGCGGTGGGACGGCGAAGGGCTGCTTTTCGACCCGGGCGAGGGCACCCAGCGCCAGATGATCCACGCCGGCGTCTCCGCAACATCGATCACCAGGATCTGCCTCACCCATGTGCACGGCGACCACTGCTTCGGCCTGCCGGGAGTCCTGTCGCGGATGGCCCTGGACGGTGTTCCACACCCGGTACACCTGCATTTCCCGGCGTCCGGTGCCGACGTCGTCCGCGCCCTCCTTTCGGTCAGTTCACCCGGGATCGATGTCCGGCTGCACCCCCACGGGAGCGGCGGAGTTGTTGCTGACGGCCTGGAAGTACGGCCCCTGAAGCACCGGATTGAAACGTACGGCTACCGGCTGATCGAACCTGACGGCCGCACGTTTCTGCCGGAGCGTCTTCGGGCGGCCGGCATCGCCGGGCCGGATGTCGGCCGGCTGCAGCGCGAAGGAAGCCATGCCGGCGTCCGGCTGGAGCAGGTAAGCGTTCCGAGGCCGGGGCAGCGCTTCGCCTTCGTCATGGATACGGCACCGTGCCAGGGGGCCGAGGAACTGGCCGCCGGCGCCGACCTGCTGGTCACCGAGTCAACGTTCAGCGACGACGACGGCGCGCTGGCCCGGCAGTACCGCCACCTGACCGCCGGGCAGGCGGGGGAGCTGGCAGCGGGCGCGGACGCCAGGACGCTTGTCCTGACCCACTTCTCGGCCCGGTACGGCGATGATGTTTCGCTGCTGGCCGCCCAGGCAAGGGCCCGTGCCCCCGCTGCCACGGTCGTGGCAGCGGACGATCTGCAACGTATTTCCGTCCCGCGGCGCCGGCTCCCGCAGGAATACCTCCCGGCACCCCATGAGGAAAACCACGGCGATAGGGTTAAGCCATGACGGCAGCAGCTGAATCCACGGTCACGTTCGATGGCCGCTTTGCCCGGGAACTGGCCGAGCTCGCCGTGCCCTGGCAGGCGGAGGAAGCGCCCGCTCCCGAACTGCTGGTGCTGAACGAGGCACTGGCCGGTGACCTGGGGCTTGATCCCGGATACCTCCGCAGCCCGGAAGGCGTGCGGCTCCTCGTCGGCAACCACGTCCCGGAAGGCGCCTCCCCGGTGGCCCAGGCCTATGCCGGCCACCAGTTCGGCGGCTACTCACCCCTGCTCGGTGACGGCCGCGCCCTGCTGCTCGGCGAGGTGACGGACCGGAAGGGGCGCATCAGGGACATCCACCTCAAAGGCTCCGGGCGCACTCCCTTTGCCCGCGCCGGCGACGGCCGCGCCGTCGTCGGGCCCATGCTGCGGGAATACCTGGTCAGCGAGGCCATGCATGCCCTGGGTATTCCCACCACACGCTCGCTGGCCGTGGTGGCAACGGGCCGGCAGGTACGCCGCGAGGGGATGCTGCCCGGCGCCGTCCTGGCCCGGGTGGCGTCCAGCCACCTGCGTGTCGGAAGCTTCCAATACGCCCGGGCAACGGAGAACACCGGCCTGCTGCGGCGGCTCGCCGACCACGCGATCAGCCGGCACTACCCCCACCTTGCCCGTGCCGACAACAAGTACCTTGAACTCTTCCGGGCGGTGGTCTCAGCCCAGGCCGACCTCGTGGCACGGTGGATGCTGGTCGGGTTCGTGCACGGGGTAATGAATACGGACAACATGACGATCTCGGGCGAAACGATCGACTACGGCCCGTGCGCGTTCATGGACGCCTTCAACCCCGGGGCCGTTTACAGTTCCATCGACGTGAGCGGTCGCTATGCGTACGCCAACCAGCCGGTCCTCGCCGAGTGGAACCTCGCCCGGCTGGCCGAGGCAATGCTGCCGCTGATCGATGAGGACCAGGAGAAGGCGGTGGCGCCGGCAGTGGAGGCCTTGGGGGAATTCCGCGGCTTGTACAGCGCGGCCTGGTACACGGGAATGAAAGCGAAGCTGGGCCTGCCGCCAGCCGCGGCGGAAGCCGGCGACGACGCCGCTTCGGCAGTGGTGGACGGGGCCATCGCCATCCTGAAGGACGGCCCGGTTGACTACACCCTGTTCTTCCGGAACCTCGGCAGGGCCGCCCGCGCCGACCTCCGGCCCGTACGTGGCATGGTCCTTGACCTGCAGGCCTTCGATTCCTGGGCGGAGCGGTGGCAGGCCCTTGGCCCCGACCCGGATCTGATGGACAGCGTGAACCCGGTCTACATCCCGCGAAACCACCTGGTGGAGGAGGCCCTTGCGGCAGGCGCCGGGGGAGACCTCGGGCCGCTGCACCGGCTGCTGGAGGCGGTCACCGACCCCTTCAGGGAACGGCCCG
>JABFWC010000392.1 GCA_013362385.1 Pseudarthrobacter sp. | reverse complement strand
CCCAGGTGGCGCCGATGCCGCCCTTGGTGATGTGTGAGCCGGTCGCGGCGTTCCAGGAGATCTTGCCGAATTGGAAGTTTTGCATCACGCCGCCGGGCATCGGCGAGTATTCATCCGACGTCGGGTAGCCAAGATCGCCGTCCTGCGCGCCGCTGCCTTTCCAGGTGGTGTTGATGCCGTTGACGACGGCGAAGGCGCCCGTGCCGGGCAGGTAGGTGATGATTCCGTGCTCGAACTCCTGGTACGAGCCACCGAACCGCTGGTTCGTCACCTCGTTGCCGATGGGCAGCCCGACAATGCTGGAGACCTGCGCGTACTTATCACCAATAGGACCCTGCACGGGATACGCCCCGCTTGCCGCCGGCGGCACCACATGCAGCATCCGGTTCGGTGTTCCGGCGCTGGCATTGGCGATCGCTCCGGTGACGGCAGTGGAACTCAGGGCCGAAGCAACCTGGGACGGGGCCAGCGACGGGTTCTGCGACAGCAGGAGCGCCGCTGCGCCGGCCACGTGCGGGGTTGCCATGGACGTGCCGCTCAGCGATGCGGTAGCGGTCGAGGAGGTGTACCAGGTGGACGTTATGCCCACGCCCGGCGCATACAAATCGACGCAACTGCCGAAGTTGGAGAAGCTTGCCTGCCGGTCCGAGGAATCGCTGGCAGCGACCGTGACGGCCGCAGGAATCCGCGATGGAGAGGTGGTGCACGCATCGACGGCGCTGTTGCCGGCGGCGACAATCGCGGAAATCCCATCACCGATAACCGCCTGCACGGCGGCATCCAGCGTATCGCTCGCCGGGCCGCCGATGCTGAGGTTCACCACGGCCGGTGCTCCGTCGCGGTGGTTTGCCGCCACCCAGTCGAGCCCCGCAATGACGTCCGAGTAGAGGCCGGAACCGTCACAAGCCAGGGCGCGCACCGGAATAAGGGTGGCGGATTTTGCCATTCCGTAGACAGAGCCGGCGATGGTTCCGGCCACATGGGTCCCGTGTCCGTTGCAGTCACTGGTACCCAGTCCGTCCGCCTTCGCGGTCCACCCCTGACCCACACGGCCACCAAAGTCGACGTGCGAGGCCAGGATCCCGGTGTCCACCACATATACACTCACGCCCAGCCCGGAGGCCGGGGGTGTGTAGGTTCCGGAAAGCGGAAGGGACGCTTGGTCGGTCCGGTCCAGGCCCCAGGGTGCGTTCCGTTCCGTGTCCGAAACTGTGACGGTGTAGTCCGGCTCCACTGCGACGGCCCGTCCGGAACGGGTCAAGGCAGCCGCCTGTGCCGGCGTCGCTTGGATGGCCGCGCCTTTCAGCGCGGTTTCAAAGGTGCGCTCGACGCCGATTCCCTGGCTACGAAGGTTCCGCGCCTCGCCGGCAACATCCGTCCCCCCTGCGAAACGGACGAGGTAGCGCCCGCTGTCGCTTCCCCCCGGAGCGGCGGGAGCCGCCGACGCCGGGGGTGCGGTCAAGGCCCCGGCGGCCAGGACGGTGACGCCAACAACAACTGATGGCAGGGCGGCGCGAAGAGCCTGGCGCAACAACTGGGGCAACGGAATACCGATCCTTCTGTGGTTCACGAACTGTGTGGAACTTCCCACAAAGAATTTATCGGAGCGGGCAGGGCTAAATGCCGAACCTCGGCCAATCCTGCGGGTTCCCTGTGGAACTTTGGCGCAAGGCGGGCGCCGGGAGCGCCGGAAAACCTGCCATCGCTGCCCGCGAAAGTCATAACCGGTCACAATCCTGTCCCCGGCCGTGGCCCTGTTCCTACACTGGGCCCAGGTCATGAGTGCCAGCACCAAGCCCCGGCTCGCTGGCCGGCAACCCTCCATCCGCGGTGGGGTGCCCCGGGTGAAGACCTGGCTGACCGGCAACGGCCGGACAGCAAGCGCGGCCCGAGGTGCTCCCAGCATGCCGGGCCCATGTCAAAGGAGCCTTGAATGTCCAACGGATGGTCCTTCGAAACCCGCCAGATCCACGCCGGGCAGGAAGCGGACAGCGCTACGGGCGCCCGCGCGCTTCCCATTTACCAGACCACATCGTTCGTCTTCCCCACCGCAGAAAGTGCCGCCAACCGTTTCGCCCTGGCGGAACTGGCTCCCATCTACACCAGGATCGGCAACCCCACCCAGGACGCCGTGGAGCAGCGGATCGCCAGCCTCGAAGGCGGCCTGGCAGCCCTGCTGCTGAGCTCCGGGCAGGCCGCCGAAACCTTCGCCGTCCTGAACATTGCCGAGGCAGGGGACCACATCGTGGCCAGCCCCAGCCTCTACGGCGGCACCTATAACCTGTTCGCGCACACGCTGAAGAAGTTCGGGATTTCGGTGACCTTCGTAGCGGACCCGGACAATCTTGACCAGTGGCGCGACGCCGTACAGCCCAACACGAAGCTCTTCTTCGGCGAGGTGGTCTCCAACCCCCGGCAGGACGTCCTGGACATCGAAGGGATTTCCGAGGTGGCCCACCAGGCGGGCGTCCCCCTGATCGTGGACAATACCCTGTCCACTCCCTACCTCATCCGCCCCCTGGAGTGGGGAGCGGACATCGTGGTCCACTCCGCGACGAAGTACCTGGGCGGCCACGGTTCCGCCATCGCCGGCGTCATCGTCGATTCGGGCAAGTTCGATTTCGGCAAGGACCCCGAACGGTTCCCGGGCTTCAACACCCCGGACCCCACCTACAACGGCTTGGTCTATGCCCGCGACCTCGGAGCCGGCGGCGCCCTGGGCGCGAACCTGTCCTACATCCTCAAGGCCCGCGTCCAGCTGCTGCGCGACCTGGGATCGGCGGTTTCGCCCTTCAACGCCTTCCTGATCTCCCAGGGCCTGGAGACGCTGAGCCTGCGCGTGGAACGCCATGTCGCCAACGCCACCGAAGTGGCGCGCTGGCTGGAAGGAAGGGAC
>JABFWC010000472.1 GCA_013362385.1 Pseudarthrobacter sp. | reverse complement strand
ATGGCGGCGAACACCATGGTCACACCGAACCCCAGCCCGATGATCACGCGCAGCACCCGGTACTTTCCGCCCGTGCGGTCACGGAGCTCCGCCGGGAGGCTGCGCATGGCCAGCACGAACGCCACGAGGATGATGGTCTCCACCAGCATCTGGGTCAGGGCCAGGTCCGGGGCGCCCTGCAGGGCGAACAGCAGCGCGACGCCGTATCCGGTCACGGACACCATCAGCACGGCAAGGAAGCGTTTGTTGGCCCGGACGGCGGCCAGCGCGCCGATGACGATCCCGACGCCGGCCACCAGCTGCAGCGGCGAGTAGGGATCCACCAGGTAGATGTTCGCCGGCAGGTCCTTGCCGGCCAGCAGGACCACCGAGAGCGGCAGCACGAACGCGACGCTGAGGATCACGGCGAGGTAGTAGTAAAGGGAACCGCGCTGGGTCCGGCCGGTGATCCAGACTGCGGCGTCGTCCAGGGCACCGATGGCCAGCTGGTAGGCGCGGTCCGCGTCCACCCATGCCGGGACCAGGGACTGCGCGCGGGCCACGGCGCTGCGGCCGACGTACATGGCCAGGCCCAGCACGAAGGTGATGGCCGTCAGCCCCAGCGCGGGCGTGAAGCCGTGCCACACCGCCAGGTGCCCTGCCTGCTCTGCCGGAGTGCCGGCGTCGGGCGCGGTGGACGCGAACAGCGCCGCGTACGGCTGGATCCAGGCGTCCACGGGCACCGGCCAGAGCCCGTACACGATCGTGAGGACACCGAGGATCGCAGGAGCGGCGAGGAAGGATGGCGTGATGGCCTTGAACGGCGTGGGCTCCACCCCCGGCTTGACCGCGAACGCGCCCCAGATGAAGCGGGCGCTGTACGCAAAGGTGAGGATGGAACCCAGTACCAGCCCCACCAGGACCACCATCCCCCACGGCCCGGCGTGCGGGTCCGCGGCGTGGTGGACGAAGGCTTCCAGCACCCATTCCTTGGCCACGAAGCCGCCCAGGAGGGGAATCCCCGCCATGGATGCGGCCCCGATTCCGGCCACAATGCCCAGGGCGCGCGAGGAGCGGAAGACACCGGACAGCTCGCGCACGTCCCGGGTTCCGGACTGGTGGTCGATGATGCCCACCACCAGGAAGAGCGTGGCCTTGAACAGGCCGTGGGCCAGCAGCATCGCCAGGCCGGCGAGCGCGGCGTCGGGCGTTCCCAGGCCCACCACCATGGTGAGGAAGCCGAGCTGGCTGACGGTGCCGTAGGCAAGGATCAGCTTGATGTCGGTCTGCCGCAGTGCCCGGTAACCGCCCACCAGCATGGTGGCCAGTCCCAGCCCCAGGACCACCGGCTGCCAATAGGCCGTCGCCGAGAAGCCGGGCGCGAGCCGGGCCACGAGGTAGATGCCGGCCTTGACCATCGCGGCGGCATGAAGGTAGGCGCTGACCGGAGTGGGTGCGGCCATGGCACCCGGGAGCCAGAAGTGGAACGGGACCAGCGCGGATTTGGTGATGGCGCCCACTAGGATGAGCACGACGGCGGCGCCCACCATGGCGCCTAACGGCCCGCCCACCAGCGTGGGCGCCTGGGCCACGATGGTGGAGACCCGGTAGGTCCCGGCCGCATAGCCGAGCATGATCAGTCCCACCAGCATCGCAAGGCCGCCGGCGGTGGTGACCATCAGTGCCTGCAGGGCGGACCGTCGGGCCGCCAGCCGCGTCCGGGCGAAGCCGATCAGCAGGTAGGACAGGATGGTGGTCAGTTCCCAGAAGATAAACAGCAGCAAAAGGTCGTCCGCCACCACCAGGCCGAACATCGCCCCGGCAAAGGCCAGCAACTGGGCCCCGAAGCCACCGAGGTCCTGGTCCTTCTTCTTGAAGTAGCGGGCGCAGTACACCAGGACCAGGGAACCGACGCCAAGGACCAACAGGGACATGACCCAGGCCAGGGCGTCCATCCGGAAGGCGAGCTCGAGGTGGAGCCCGGGAATCCACTTAAAGGCCTCTGCCACCGCCCCGGAGCCGGAATAGACGGGGCCGTGCTGGAGAAGGAGCCAGCCAAAGGAAACCGCGGGGACCCCGGCCAGTGCGTAGAAAGCGTTCCGCCCCCAGGCGCGGAAGAGGAGGGGCGCCAGGACAGCCACCGAAAAGTGCACGGCAAGGACTGTTATCACTGGTTTCTCCGCAACGTCAGGGATTCGATTGTCAAAAGTTGGAGCAGGCGGCAAAAAAGTTAGATCCGGGAGAGGCCAGTTTATCAAGGCCCTTGCGGTAGCCGACCGGGCCGGGGCCTGCCCGGCCCCGTGATTCCCGGCGTCAGGGGCCCGCATCCGCCGGGTGTTCGCCACGGGCGGATACGATGCACGGTATGAACAGCGCCAGCGCTCCCGGGGCGATGCAGCCCGCCTCGGAACTAGAAGCCGGAACCTCTTCCTCCAGCAAGGGGCGGGTCCTGGCCTGGGCCGCCTGGGACTGGGGTTCGGCGGCCTTCAATGCCGTGATGACCACGTTCGTGTTCACCGTCTACCTGACCTCCGATGCCTTTGGCGGCGAGGACAGCGCCTCGGCCGTCCTGGGCGCGGCCCTGGCGGTCGCCGGATTCGCCATTGCGCTGCTGGCTCCGGTCACCGGCCAGCGCTCGGATGCGGGGGGCCGGCGCAAGCTGTGGCTGGGAGTCAACTCCGCCGCCGTCGCCATCCTGACGGGCCTGTGCTTCTTTGTCCTTCCCCGGCCGGAATTCCTGCTCCTCGGCGTTTCCCTGATCGCCCTGGGCAACGTCTTCTTCGAATTCGCGGGCGTCAACTACAACGCCATGCTGGCCCAGGTGTCCACGCCGCGGAACATCGGAAAGGTCAGCGGCTTTGGCTGGGGTGCCGGCTACCTCGGCGGGATCGTGGCCCTCCTGGCCGTCCTGCAGCTTTTCGTCCAGCC
>JABFWC010000209.1 GCA_013362385.1 Pseudarthrobacter sp. | reverse complement strand
GCATGGTGGGATTTTACCGACGGCTTGTCCGGCCGCATCTGCAGCTTGCTGCAGGCGCACCGCGGAAAGGTGTCCCAGGTCCTCAGTCAGTGGAGCCGTGACCCCGATCTGTGGATCCGCAGGGCCTCCATCACGTCACAGCTTCGCGCAAAGAATGCCACCGACACGCAGCTGCTCGCCGCCGTCATCGAGCCGAACCTTGCGGACCGCCAATTCTTCATCCGCAAGGCGATCGGCTGGGCGCTGCGGGAGTATGCGAAGACGGAGCCGGAGTGGGTGGCGGCGTTCGCCGCCCGGCACCGGGACGCGATGAGCCCCTTGTCGCGCAGGGAAGCCCTGCGCAGGATTGATGCCGGGGCCGCGCAACAATAGCGGCTGCTAGATCACCGGGCGTTCGACGACGGGCTCGTGCGTTTTGCGGAACAGCCGGCGGGTGCGGGGGTCCCAGAAGATCAAATACAGGGCGAACAACAGGGCGGTGACGGCGGCGGCGATACGGGCCAGGGCAAGCGCGAAGCCCAGGTCCTGCGTCTGCAGGTACGGGAAGACGTCCAACTGGTCCGAGATGGCGTAGATCATGAAGAAGGAGACCACGAAGTACAGCGCCTTGACCTGCCAGTCATTGCGGATGCCCGTGACGGCGAACAGCGGGATCAGCCACACCACGTACCAGGCCTGGATGATGGGGGCCAGCAGCACCACGGCGGCCAGCCCCAGGGCAAGGCGCCGCATGAGCCGGTCGTACCCGCCCCTGAACATCTGCCAGGCGACAACACCGAGGGCCAGCAGTTTCCCGGCATCGAAGACCCAGCCGGCAGGCACGGACCCGTCCAGACCGAAGGCGCTGGCCAGCGAACCAACCACCATTCCGATCAGGCCTACAGGTGCATACCAGATGGAGATGCTGCCCGGAGCAGAGAGGCCGTTGATCCAGCCGAAGCCGAAACCGTTGACCAGGCTCATTGCCGTCAGCACCGCGAGGCTGATGGCGGCCGTCAGGGCCCAGAACAGGCCCTTGCGCACCCAGCCGGCGTCCCTGCCGGCCCAGAGGAGCCCCATGAACGGCAGGAAGAGGATCGTGATGGGCTTGACCGCGATGGAAAGCGTCACCAGCAATATGCCTCGGACAGGACGGTGGGCCGCGGAATAGTAGAGGCCCGCCAGCGCCAGCCCGATCATCAGGGAGTCATTGTGCACACTGGCAATGAAGTTGGTCAGGAAGAGGGGGTTGGCCACCGTCAGCCACAGCGCCCGGTGCGGATTGACGCCGTGCAGCTCGGCAAGCCGGGGCACGTAGACCACACACAGCACCACCCCCGCCACGGCCACCAGCCGGAACAGTATGATGCAGGCTTCCGGCTGGACATTGGTCAGCCACACCACGAACTGCTCGATCCACAGGAACAACTGGCCGTAGGGCACCGGGGCTTCGGTCCACATCTTGTCGGCGCCGAGCTGGAAGTAGTTGGAAAGAGCCGAGATGCCGTTCTCGTACGGGTTGAAGCCCTCCACCATCAGGCGGCCCTGGCCGATATAGGCATACACGTCGCGGCTGAACAGCGGCACGCTGAACATCATGGGCAGCCCCCAGGCCACCACGGCCGCAAGGGTCGCACGCCGGGCCTGCGTGCCCCACACCCGGACCTTCTGGCCGAGCCGCAGCCAGGCCCGCACCAGCAGCATGCCACCCACCGCCAACAGCACGATGGACAGGGCAACACCGGGAGCCTCCGTGCGCATCCAGATGAACAGGGGCATCCGGCGAAGTTCCGAAACAGGCGCCAGCCAGCCGACACCGAAGGAGCCGACGAGCATGAAAAGGGAGCCGAGGAAACCAGCGAGCAGGGCCGAGCGGGGATTGTCCACTTCGGCACCCCTGGCACCGGGAATGCCGTCCGCCGCCAGCTCCCCCGCTGCGGGCACAGGCGCCGTCATTTCAGGATTGTCCAATCTTCTTGCGTTACCGCGTCCCGTCCCGTTTATCCGGGCACGCTCCGGGGCGGAGGGCGACCCGCCGCGTACCCGAAATCCTAGCACCGGCCGGTGGCCGGAGGCTGTAAAGGTAGGCTGGTCCGGTGCCTATAACTAACGAACGAATCGTCTGGATCGACTGCGAAATGACCGGTCTGGACATCAAGAACGACGCCCTCATCGAAGTGGCAGCCCTGGTCACCGACTCGGAACTGAACATCCTGGGTGACGGCGTTGACGTGGTGATCAAGCCGGACGACGCGGCGGTGGCCCAGATGTCCGATTTCGTCCGTGACATGCACACCAAGTCCGGGCTGCTGGCCGAACTGCCGCACGGCAAGACCATGGCCCAGGCCGAGTCAGCCGTGATGGAGTACATTTCCGCCTGGGTCCCGGACCCGCGAAAGGCGCCGCTGGGCGGCAACTCCGTCGGCACAGACCGGGTATTCCTGTCCCGGGACATGCCCGCCGTCGTCGAGCACCTCCACTACCGGGTGATCGATGTCAGCACCATCAAGGAACTCTCCCGCCGCTGGTTCGCGCGCGCCTACTTCCAGTCCCCGGCGAAGAAGGGCGGCCACCGCGCCCTGGGAGACATCAAGGACTCCATCGACGAACTGCGCTACTACCGTGAAGCGGTGTTCGTTCCCGCGCCCGGCCCGGACAGCGCTGCGGCCCAAAAAATCGCCCGGCGCATCACCGGTGGTGAGGTGCCCGGCCAGCCGGAAACGTAATCTGCGCCACGTTTTCGGGAAATTTCCCGGAAAAGGCCGAAAGTGGACCAAGCACCCCTTCTGAGCAGGTAAGCTATTTGAGTTGCGTTTCCAGGGAGCCGCTTGAACGGCTTTTCCTTGAAGCACATGGTGGGCGTAGCTCAGTTGGCAGAGCGCCTGGTTGTGGTCCAGGAGGTCGCGGGTTCAACCCCCGTCGCTCACCCTCAC
>JABFWC010000451.1 GCA_013362385.1 Pseudarthrobacter sp. | reverse complement strand
GGTGTACTGGCCAGCGTCGTCTCGCCCCATGGCGGCAGTGGCCAGGAAGCCGCGGTATCGGTGGCCGCCGGCATCGCCACGGCGGTGTTCGGGGCGTTGGCCGGCGCCGTGGGCTACGCCTTCCAGACCTCGGTCATGGCCCTGCTGTACCTTGACCTGCGGATGCGAAAGGACGGGCTGGATATCGTGCTGCTGCGCCAGCACGAGTCCGGTGCCGATCCCGGGGTTCCGGGCCGGGACGTCCTGCCGGGCACGGCCGGACCCTATCCGGGGAATGGACCAGCGGCACGGGGATGGCCGGATGGCCGCTGAGCCGCCGGTGCTGCCCGCCGCTGACCAGGCCCGTCGTTGGGCTGCGGAGGAACTTGCCAAACCCGAGTACCGGGACGCGGACCCTTCCTGGCTTGAGACCCTCTGGCGGGGCTTCCTGGACTGGCTGCGGTCCCTGGACGGCGGATCCCCGGGCGATGCGGCGCAGGTGCCCGGCGCGGTCATCGCCATTGTCATCGCTGCCATCATCGCGGCCGCCGTGATCCTCGCCCGTCCCCGGCTTAATGCCCGGACCCGGCGGGCCAAGGAGGTCTTCGAAGACGGTGCCGTCCTCCGTGCCGCCGACTACCGGTCGCGTGCGGAAGCCGCGGCTGCCGCGGGAAACTGGGGGGACGCCGTCGTCGAGCGCTTCCGGGCGCTGGTCCGCAGCGCCGAGGACCGGGCCATCCTGGACCTGCAACCAGGCCGGACTGCGGATGAGGCGGCACGCGCACTCGCGCTGCCCTTCCGTTCCGAGGCGGGACGCCTGGAGGGCGCAGCGGCCACGTTCGACGAAATCCGGTACGGCCGCCGGACCGCCGGCCGCGCCGACTATCAGGCGAAGGCTGCCCTGGACGAGGCGCTCGAGGCCGCCAGGCCGGCCCGCTCCCCCGGCGCTGAAACGGCGGCACGGACATGACCGCCGCACTGCCCGCCGGCGCGGATTCCGCCGGCACTAAGGCGCAGGACCCGGCTGCCGGGTCGGCGTCGACGGCGCGCATCCGCCAGCCCTGGTTCCGGCGCCACCGCGGACTTGCAGCGGCAGGGGCGGTGGTGGCTGCCGCCCTCGCACTGGCCGTCGGGACGCAGCTGGCCCCCAAGGGCAACCGTGTTCCCCTCTCCGTCAGCAACGCCGGCCCGGACGGAGCCAGGGCCCTGGCAACGATCCTGCGGCAGCACGGCGTTGACGTCCACACCCCGGACAGGCTGGAGGCCGCCGTCGCCGGGCTGCAGTCCGGCTCGTCGCCGACCCTCCTGCTTTATGACCGGAACGGAGTCCTGGACGTCGCGCAGGTCCGCGCGCTGACGCAATATGCGGAGCGGGTGGTGGTTGTCACACCTAGGCTGGACACCCTCACCGCATTGGACAGCGGGATCCGGCAAGCCGGGGTGGTTCCGGATGCCTTCCCGGTCCTTGAGCCGGCGTGTCCCTTGCCCGATGCCGGGGCTGCGGGACGGGTAACGGGCACGCCGGGTTTCCTGTACGACGGCGGCACCACCTGCTACCGGCCGGGCGGCAGTGCCGCCGGGCTGCTGGCCGTCAGCGCTGACAGGCGTGTCACCGTAGTGGGCAGCACGGCCATCCTCGGCAATGACAAGCTCGATGAGGAAGGAAACGCGGCTCTTGCCCTCAGGCTGCTCGGCGGCTCGCCGGACCTCGTCTGGTATTTGCCGGCCCTGCAGGACGTCGCGGCGGGGGGCGGCGGGAAGACTCTGGATGACCTCGCCCCGGACTGGGCGCGGTTCCTGGGCCCCTGGCTCCTCGTGGTCACCGCTGCCGCCGTCGCGTGGCGTGGCCGCCGCCACGGACCGCTGGTGTTCGAACCCCTGCCCGTGGTGGTCAAGGCGGTGGAGACGGCTGAGGGCCGGGCCCGGCTCTACCACGACTCACATGCGATCGGCCAGGCCCGGGACAACCTGCGGGCCGGGCTGCTGACACGGCTTGCCGGCAAACTCCGCCTCGGCCCGGGCGCCGCAGCGCCGGAAATCATCGCCGCCGCGGCCGCCCTGCTGGAGCGGGACCCCGCCGGCATCGCAGCGCTTGTCAATGAACATCCCCAAACCGAGGCCCGGCTCGTTGCCTGGTCGCAGGCGCTGGACAAACTGGAGAAAGAGGTCATGACCGGATGAGTGAACACAGCAGCGGCCCCAGGGTCCTCAACCCGCTGGATGGTGGCCGCCCCGAGGGGGACGACGCGAGGCAGGCCCTGCTGGACGTCCGCCGTGAAGTGGCGAAGGCGGTAGTAGGACAGGATGGCACGGTCACGGGCCTGCTGATAGCCATGCTGTCGCAGGGGCACGTGCTGTTGGAAGGCGTCCCGGGCGTGGCCAAGACCCTGCTGGTGAGGGCGTTGTCCGCTGCGCTGAGCCTGGACACCAAACGGGTGCAGTTCACTCCCGACCTGATGCCGGGCGATGTCACTGGTTCACTCGTCTACGACTCCCGCACTTCAGGGTTCAGCTTCCGGGAAGGACCCGTCTTCACCAACCTCCTGCTCGCCGACGAAATCAACCGCACTCCTCCCAAGACGCAGGCCTCGCTGCTCGAAGCCATGGAGGAACGCCAGGTCTCGGTGGACGGACAGTCCCGGCCGCTGCCTTCACCGTTCCTCGTGGCCGCCACCCAGAACCCCGTGGAGTACGAGGGGACCTACGCCCTGCCCGAGGCCCAGTTGGACCGGTTCCTGCTCAAGCTCACCATGCCGTTGCCTGAACGCCAGGACGAAATCGAGGTCATCCGGCGGCATGCAGCCGGGTTCGATCCCCGTGACCTGGACTCAGCGGGCGTCCGGGCCGTCGCGGGCGCCGCGGACCTGGCGCGGGCACGGGAGGCGGTAGCGGGTGTGGCCGTGGATCCGGAAATCGGGGGTTAAGAGCGGAAG
>JABFWC010000201.1 GCA_013362385.1 Pseudarthrobacter sp. | reverse complement strand
CGGCCGAAGGCGTTGCGCCGCACCATAATGTCCAGTCCGCCAAAGGTCTCCGGCGGGGCCCCGGACAGGTCGGTGGCCGGATCGGCAATGTCCGATGCCAGCAGGATCATGCCCGCACAGGAACCGTAAACCGGCAGGCCCTCGTGGATGCGCTTGCGCAAAGGTTCGGCGAGGTCGAAGGCACGGGCGAGCTTGTCGATGGCCGTGGATTCGCCGCCGGGAATGATGAGTCCGTCCAGTCCGTCCAGCTCCGCGGGCCGCCGCACGCCGACGGCCTGCGCGCCGGTGGCCTCCGCCGCCTTGAGGTGTTCGCGGAAGTCGCCCTGGAGTGCCAGGACACCGATCCGCAGCCCTGAGCCCGGGCGTGCGGAAGCAGCTGAAGGGGAAGTAGTCATTTATCCAGCATACGTGCGCATCCCGGGCCGGGGATGCCCCGGACCTGCCGCTGGCAACGGTTGCATGCCGTTGCTGGGATATATTCAAAACATGGTCTTCTTCAGTGTCCCGCTCGGCAAGCTGGTCCGCCGGGTGTCCCGGCTCCGGGGCGGCGGGTCCGCCCTGCCGGGGCTGGTGGTCGAAAAAATCGACCCCGGCTTCATGCGCCGCACGCTCAGCACCCTCCCCCACGGCGTGGCCGTGGTCAGCGGAACCAACGGCAAGACCACTACCACCAAAATGGTCGTGGAACTGCTGGAAAGCCAGGGCCTGAAGGTGTTCACCAACCGCACGGGCAGCAACTTCACCAGGGGTGTGGCGGCAGCCCTCCTGGGCGAGGTGGACTGGCGCGGGAAGCTTGATGCGGATGTGGCGGTCCTGGAACTCGATGAAGCGCACGCCGTGCATTTCGTGAACAGCGTCCCGCCCCGGTACTGCCTGCTGCTGAACGTGCTGCGGGACCAGCTGGACCGCTTCGGCGAGATCGACAAGACCGCCCAGCTGCTCCAGCACATCGCCGCCAAAACCACCGGGACGGTGGTCCTGAACCGCGAGGACCCGCGGGTCGCCAGGATCGCCGACACCCTCACGGGCCAGGAGGTCAAGTACTTCGGCCTCGACGATTCGCTGCTCGGGACGTTTCCCAACGACGACGACATGCGCGCTGCTCCAGGAAGCCCTGCCCCGGCGGCGCTTCCGGCAAAGCCGCAGGCCGACGTCGTGCTCCGGAAAGTGGGCGCGGACAGCGCCGAGTTTGAGTACGACGGCGGCACGGTCACCACGGCGATGAAGCTGCGCGGCGTGTACAACATCTTCAACGCCGCAGCCGCCCTGGCCCTGGCGCGGAGCATCTGCGGCGCGGGCGCCGCCGCCACGGACCACGAGACCCTGCTGCAGGCCCTGTCGCAGGTGGCCCCCGCATTTGGCCGCGGCGAGAGCCTGACGGTGGAGGGCCAGCCGCTGGACCTGGTGCTGGTGAAGAATCCGAGCGGCTTCCGCCTGGGCCTGAAGTCCTTTCCCGCCGCCGGCTACGCCACCATGATCGCCATCAACGACAACTACGCCGACGGCCGGGACATGTCCTGGCTTTGGGACGTGGAGTTCGATTCCCTCCGCGACGGGGGAGTCGAACTGCTGACGGGATCGCGCGCCTATGACATGGCGCTTCGCCTGCAGTACGACGACGTTCAGGTCGGCGCAGTGGAGCCGGACATCGCCCCGGCCCTGGCGGCCTTCATCCGGGAAAGCCAGGGCAAGCCCAAGCGGATCTTCTGCACCTATACCGCGATGCTGGCCATCCGCCGCGAACTGTCCAAGATCACCACCGTGGAGGTTGTCTCGTGAATCCGGCAGGAGCCGCAGCCCCGGACCAGTCCAAAGGCACGCTCCGCGTGGTGCAGCTGTATCCGCGCGACATGAACATCTACGGCGACTGGGGCAACGCCCTGGTCCTGAAGCGCCGGATCGCGTGGCACGGCTACACGCCCGAACTGCTTGAATACAATGTCGGCGATCCCTTTCCCGAGGGCGTGGACATCATTGTTGGCGGCGGCGGCCAAGACAGCGGTCAGTTGGTCATCCAGGACGACCTGCAGGCACGGGCCGGCGTCCTGACGGATCTCGCGGAGGACGGCACGCCGATGCTCCTCATCTGCGGGCTTTACCAGCTTTTCGGGCGCTTCTTCAAGACCCGCACCGGCGCAGTCATCCCCGGGATCGGGGTTTTGGACGTGGAAACCCATGGCGGCGACGAGCGCCTGATCGGCAACGTGAAAGTTGCCAGCCCGGAATTCGGCGAAGTCCTCGGCTATGAGAACCACAGCGGGCAGACCACCCTGGGCAGCGGCGTGCGTCCGCTCGGCACCACCGCCAAGGGAACCGGCAACAACAGCAATGACGGCCATGAGGGCGCCCGCTACCGCAACATCGTGGCCAGCTACCTGCACGGCTCCCTGCTGCCCAAGAACCCTGCGATCGCGGACTTCCTGATCCGGACGGCGGCGGAACGCAGGTTCGGCAGTTTCATCCCGGGGAACCCCGACGACTCCTTCGCGGTCCTGGCGCGCGAACACGCCGCCCGACGGCCCCGCTAAGAGTCAGCCCCCGGGGCGCGGGTCCTGGTCTGCCGCGGGTCCTGGTCTGACGGCGGGTCCTGGTCTGATCAGCGCCACTGGAAGTATTCGTGGTGGATGTTCACCCTGCCCACGCCGGTGCAATCCATAACTGGTCCAATGTGCCGCCATGCCGGTCAAAGCGTCCGTAAGGCCCGCCGACCACTGCCGGCACCCCGGTCTGGACGACGTCGGGAAGCTTGGTGGTTTGGTGGCGGCGCGCCGGTGCCAGGTGCCGCCGAAGAGCTGCCCCAGGTGCCCCGGGAGGGGCTCTCCTCAGGGCTCCATCGTGATCAGGAGTTCGTGGGCGCCCGCTGCGCCGGCTCCCATGGACTCCACAACGTTCGCGGTGCGTTGCCGCGTTGCGGCGTCGGC
>JABFWC010000189.1 GCA_013362385.1 Pseudarthrobacter sp. | reverse complement strand
CTGCTGCACGTCATGCTGCTGGTGGCGTTCGGCATCAAGGCCGCCGTGTTCCCGCTGTCGTTCTGGCTCCCGGACTCCTATCCCACCGCGCCGGCCCCGGTCACCGCAGTGTTCGCCGGCCTGCTCACCAAGGTGGGCGTCTACGCGATGGTCCGGACCGAGACGCTGCTGTTCCCCGGCGACACCCTGAACACGCCCCTGATGGTGGCGGCACTGTTGACCATGGTGGTGGGCATCCTGGGTGCACTGGCCCAGAGCGACATCAAGCGTCTGCTCTCGTTCACCCTGGTCAGCCACATCGGCTACATGGTGTTCGGCCTCGCCATGTCCTCCGCCGCGGGGCTGGCAGCGGCCGTCTTCTACGTGGCCCACCACATCACCATCCAGACCAGCCTGTTCCTGGTCACGGGACTGATCGAACGCCGGGGCGGCAGCTCCTCCGTGGACCGGCTGGGCGGACTGGCAAAGCTCTCACCCCTGCTGGCCCTGCTGTTCTTCATCCCCGCAATGAACCTCGCCGGGATCCCGCCCTTCTCCGGGTTCCTGGGCAAGGTGGGGCTGATGCAGGCCGGCGTGGAACTGGGGACGCCGCTGGCGTACGCCCTGGTGATCGGCGGTGTGCTCACCAGCCTCCTGACCCTGCTGGCCATCGCCCGGGTCTGGAACCGTGCGTTTTGGCGCCGGCCCGCCGACGCCGAACATCCGGATCCGGTGCTCCTTGCCGGCCCGGCGGCGCGGGTGTCGGGGCCCGGAGCCAAGCTCAACAGCACCGTGACGCTGCTGCCCCGCACCATGGTGGGCTCAACCATGGGACTGGTGGCCGTCGGCGTCGCGCTGACAGTCTTCGCCGGACCGCTGTTCGAGCTGTCCGGCCACGCGGCGCGGGACATGCTGGACCGCACCCCGTACATCCATTCGGTACTCGGGGACGGCTCGCCTGTCCCCGCCACGCCCGTCACGGGAGGAGGACGATGAGCCGGCAACGGATTTCCCTGCGCCAGGAGCTGCCCCTGCTGGTATGGCTGGTGATCGTCTGGGGTGCACTCTGGCGGGACTTCAGCCCCGGCAACCTCCTCTTCGGCGCCCTGCTGGCCGTGGGCGTCG
The DNA here is from genome assembly GCA_013362385.1 of Pseudarthrobacter sp. Taxonomy (GTDB): domain Bacteria; phylum Actinomycetota; class Actinomycetes; order Actinomycetales; family Micrococcaceae; genus Arthrobacter. The sequence goes on along the minus strand of JABFWC010000189.1, from coordinate 1,821 downwards.
CCCGGCTGTTCTACCTTCCGCCGGTGGAGCTCAGCGGGCGGTTCAACATCCTGTACGCCGCGCCCTTCGCCCTGGTGTTCCTGGGCAAGGTGGCGGTGGCCAGCGCCCAGGTCCTCTACCTGGCCCTGGCCCGCGGCCCCCGGGTGGCCAACGCCGTCGTCGCGGTCAGGCTGCGGAGCCACCAGGACCTGATCGTCACCGCCACCGGGCACGTGATCTCGCTGATTCCGGGGTCCCTGGTGGTGGAGGTGGACAGGTCCACGTCCACCCTGTACCTGCACGCCATCAATATCACCTCCCGGGAAGACGTGGAAAGCCTGCGGAACGAGGTGCGGTCCATCGAGGCCGGCCTGATCCGCATCATGGGCTCGCGGGAGGAACTTGAGGCCGTCCGAACGGAGGCAGCCGCATGATGCAGGCAGTCCTGGCAGTCACAGCCGTCATCTTGGCCCTGGCCGCTGCCGGTGCGATCATCCGGATCGCCCGAGGCCCCTCGCTGCTGGACCGGGTGCTCGCCGCCGATGTGCTGCTCGGCATCCTGGGCGGCGCACTGTGCATCGACATGGCGGTGAACCGGCACCTGAACAACCTCATGCTGGTGGTGGCCATCTCCATCATCGGATTCATCGGGTCCGTCACCGTGGCCCGGTTCGTCGCCGACCGGAGGGTGGAGTCCAATGAATCCTGACCTTTCCGGTCCCGACGCCTGGATCGACACGGTCTCGGCCGTCTTCATGGTGGTCGGTGCGCTGATGTCCCTGGCGGCCGCCATCGGCCTGCTGCGCTTCCCGGACCTGCTGACCAGGATGCACGCAGCCACCAAGCCCCAGGTCCTGGGCCTGTTCCTGCTGCTGGCAGCCATCGGCCTGCAGCTGCGGACGTGGTGGGTGTGGCCGGTGCTGCTGGTGGCCTGGATCTTCCAGCTCCTCACGGTCCCCGTGTCCGCGCACATGGTGGGCAGGGCGGGCTACCGGACCAAGCACCTGCGCCGGGATCTGCTCAGTACGGACGAACTGGAGGCCGTAGTGCAAAAAGCCGCCGCCGAGGCTGCCCGCGAGGACAGCTCCGACGACGGCGGGCGCTAACTGTTGCTAGACGATGTCCTGGCTCTTGGCGAAGCGGGCGATGGCGCGCTGGGTGCCGCGGTTGGCCAGGACCTGGATGATGGCGCTGACGGACGCCGAGATCAACGCGAAGGTCAGGGCCGAACGCAGGCTGGTGGGGACATCCTCGTGCTTGCCTGTGGGCGCCTTCTGCCCGGTGGTCTTTTCCCAGACGGTGTTCACCACTTTGGTGCCGGCCAGGCCCGCAAGCAGGCTCACCCCGGTCCCGAGCAGCTTGATGAAAAGGTTCATTCCCAGTACTCCTTGACGGCGGAAAGCGGACTGCCTCCAGCCTAACCGCACGTCCGCTCCTAAACGTCCAGGACCGAGCCGAGGACATCCCGCAGCGCTTCCACCACCAGGTCGTGGTCCTGGACCTGGGGCAGGCCGGACACGGTGACGGTGGCAACGGCCCCCACTCCGGTGACAATGACGGGGAATGCCCCTCCGTGCGCCGCATAGCGGGACTGGTCGAACCAGGCGTTGTCTTCGATCCGGCCGCCCCCCACCCGTCCCCGCAGGCCCACCAGGAGCGACGGCACCTCGTACCGGACGGCCGTGCGCTGCTTGGCCCGGATCCAGTGGTCGTTGTCCGGGGTGGCGCCCGGCAGCGCAACGTGGAAGAGGACCTGTGCACCCCTGGTGATGTCGATGGCGATGGGAAGGCCACGCTCCTTGCCCAGTTCCACGAGGAGGAGGCCAAGGTTCAGGGCGTCAT
>JABFWC010000372.1 GCA_013362385.1 Pseudarthrobacter sp. | reverse complement strand
GAAGGTGCTGGGTGCTCACTGGGCGGCTCCAATCAGGTCTGCCTCGGCTTCGGCCAGACTGGCATCGGCGGAGAGGTGCGGGTAGAGGGGGAACTTTTCGGCCAGCGCCGTCACGCGGGCGCGGAGTCCGACGGCGGCGTCCCCGGGCAAGGTGCCCGAGCCGGCCGAGGCAATCAGCGCCGTCGCGATGATGTCCGCGACCTCGGTAAACTCGGCGGCGCCGAAGCCGCGGGTGGCCAGGGCGGGTGTGCCGATCCGGAGGCCGGAGGAGACCATCGGCGGACGCGGGTCGAAGGGAACGGCGTTGCGGTTGACCGTGATGCCGATCTGGTGGAGGGCGTCCTCGCCCTGCTGGCCGTCGAGTTCGGAGTTGCGCAGGTCCACCAGGACCAGGTGGACGTCGGTGCCGCCGTTCACCACGGAGATGCCCGCGGCTGCCACGTCTTCCTGCAGGAGGCGCTCGGCCAGGAGCTTGGCGCCCTGCAGGACGCGCTCCTGGCGTTCCTTGAACTCCGGGGCCGCGGCGAGCTTGAAGGCCACGGCCTTGGCAGCAACGACGTGCTCCAGGGGTCCCCCCTGCTGGCCGGGGAACACTGCGCTGTTGATCTTCTTGGCGAACTCCTCCTTGGCGAGGATGACGCCGCCGCGGGGGCCGCCGAGGGTCTTGTGGGTGGTGGTGGTCACCACGTCCGCGTAGGGGACGGGGTTGGGGTGCAGGCCCGCAGCCACGAGGCCGGCGAAGTGTGCCATGTCCACCATCAGGTAGGCGCCCACCAGGTCGGCGATGCGGCGGAATTCGGCGAAGTCCAGCTGGCGGGAGTAGGCGGACCAGCCGGCCACGATCAGCTTGGGCTTGTGCTCCAGTGCCAGGGCTTCGACCTCTGCCATGTCGATGCGGAGGTCTTCCTCACGGACGTGGTACGGAACCACGTTGTAGAGCTTGCCGGAGAAGTTGATCTTCATGCCGTGGGTGAGGTGGCCGCCGTGGGCCAGGGAGAGGCCGAGGATGGTGTCGCCCGGGTTCAGCAGGGCGAACATGGCGGCGGCATTGGCCTGGGCGCCGGAGTGCGGCTGCACGTTGGCGAATTCGGCACCGAAGAGGGCCTTGACGCGGTCGATCGCCAGCTGCTCGATGACATCCACGTGCTCGCAGCCGCCGTAGTAGCGCTTGCCCGGGTAGCCCTCGGCGTACTTGTTGGTGAGGACTGAGCCCTGCGCCTCCATGACCGAGGACGGAGCGAAGTTCTCGGAGGCAATCATTTCCAGCGTGGACTGCTGGCGGTGCAGTTCCCGTGCAACGGCGGCGGCGACGTCGGCGTCCACCGTGGCGAGCGAGGCGTTCAGTACGTCCTGCATTGTTCTCCTTCAAAGCCCTTCGGAATTACTGATCCATAACTGATCTGTAACTGATATATTAGAACTGACGTAATAGTATGTTGCAGATCACTTCGCAGTCAATAGCTACCTTGGGAGCCCTCGAAATGAGCGTCACACTGGAGAACCACCTCGTCGGGGACGGGGACCTTTCGCTCGCCGAGCAGGCCTACCGGCACCTTCGGGACCGCCTCATCATGCTCGACATCCGGCCGGGCGAGGCGATCAACGACGGCAAGATCGCCTCGGACATGGGGATCGGCCGCACCCCTGTCCGGGAAGCGCTCAAGCGCCTGGAAAGCGACCATCTGGTGGTGTCCTATCCCCGGCGCGGAACCTTCGCCACCATCGTCGACATCACCGAGCTCGCCGACGTCTCGGAACTGCGCGAATCCCTGGAGCCCCTGGCCGCGCGCCGTGCGGCAAAGCTGGCGACGCCGGCATTGCGGACTGAGATCCGGGACACCGCCAAGGCGATTGCCGCAATGAACCCCGGGAACGATCCCTACGACCTGATGCGTTACGACATCAAGGTGCACCGCCTGATCTACCGTGCAGCAGCAAATGCCCACCTCGAGGACGTCCTGATCCGGTACGACAACCTGGCCACGCGCATCTGGTGCATGGTGCTGGAAAAGGTGCCGTCCGTGGCAGAGCATATCGCCGAGCACGTAGAGCTGCTGGAGGCCGTGGCCGACGGCGACTCCGACCGCGCGGGCAGGCTTGCCCTGGAACACGTCAGCAGCTTCGAGCAGGCCATCCGCAACGTGCTGTAGGCGCAGCTACCGCAGGCGGCGGCGCACCTCCTTGGCGAACTCCACGGTGGTGGCGGATCCGCCGAGGTCCGGAGTGGCCACGCCGTCTGCAAGCACGGACTCGAAAGCGCCCGTCAGGCTCCGGGCCGCCGCCTCCTCCCCCAGGTGCTCCAGCATCATGGCCGCAGCCCAGAGGGCACCCACGGGGTTCGCGATGCCCTTTCCGGCGATGTCCGGGGCGGAACCATGGACCGGCTCGAACATCGACTGGAACCGCCGTTCCGGATTCAGGTTGGCGCTCGGGGCGATTCCGATGGAGCCGGCTATACCAGCCACGAGGTCAGACAGGATGTCGCCGAACAGGTTCGAGGCGACAATCGTACGGATACTGGTGGGCTTCATGACGAGCCGGGCAGCGAGGGCATCGATAAGCACCTTATCCACGGTCACACCCGGGAACCGGGCCACCGTCCCGGCCACCACTTCATCCCAGAACGGCATGGTGTGAATGATGCCGTTCGATTTAGTAGCCGAAACCAGCGTGCCGCCACGGGCGTCGGCCGCTGCAGCTGCATAGCGCGCCACCCTGCTGACACCGGCCTTGGTAAACACACTCTCCTGGACAGCAAATTCCGCATCCGTGCCGGCGCCGAACCGGCCACCGATCCGGGAGTATTCGCCTTCCACATTCTCCCGCACCACCACAATGTCCAGGTCTTCAATTCCCGGCATGGCCCCTGTAACACCCGGCAGCAGTTTCATGGGGCGCAGGTTGATGTACTGGTCGAACTCGCGGCGG
>JABFWC010000040.1 GCA_013362385.1 Pseudarthrobacter sp. | reverse complement strand
CAGCACCCCGCCACCTGGACCGAGATGAAGCCGGTGTTCGGGGGCTTCATCTCGCCCGTCATCCCGGAGGGCGAGTTCAAACGCTACTGCTACTTCCGGAACCGGGGCTACCTGACCCGCAAGTACCGCAACCTGCGCTGGTTCAGCGCCGACATCGTCGGCTTCCCCTACTACTTCCTGAAGACCCGGGACTTCAAAGGCCTCGCCTCATGGTTCAGGGCCTACTCCACCGGTTTCCGCGGCAGGGGCTTCGGCTCGCCGGCGGACCTGATGTCCACCAAGAGCTAGGCCGCCGTGGAGAACCTGTTCGCCGTCGTCGTAACTTACAACCGCGCAGACTTCCTGCACAATCTCCTCGACTCCTACACCAGGCTCAGCACCGCCGCGGCGCGGATCCTCGTGGTGGACAACGCCAGCACCGACCACACCGCGGAAGTCGTTGCCCGGGCCTCGGCCGCCGCCGGGCCGCCCATCCAGTACGAGCGGCTGGAGCACAATGCCGGCGGCGCGGGCGGATTCTCCCGCGGCGTGGAGCTGGCACTGGAAGCCGGTGCCGAATGGCTCTGGCTGATGGACGACGACGTCGAGGTGCTTCCGGGGGCCGTCGAGGCCCTGGACAAGTTCACCCCCGGGTATTCCTGCATGATCGGGCGGCGGTACGACGCCAACGGCAAACCGTTCTTTTGGCAGCACCACTTTGTCGAGTCCCTGGGCATCTTCCTGCCGGTATCGCGCGATGTGTTCAAGCATTCAGACGTTTTCCGCACCAACGTGGGCAATTTCGAGGGCATGCTGATGCGTGCCTCGGTGGCCCGGAGCATCGGGCTGCCGGACCCCCGTTTCTTCATCACCTGGGACGACCTGATCTACGGTTGGCTCGCCGCGCAGAAGACGCCGGTGGTGTACGTCAACGCGTTCGTCATTAGAAAGGTCCGGGCACAGCGCCAGGTGGACCTCGGCCTGCGGCACCTGAACGATTCGTCGGACCTCAGCCGCCGCTACGTCATGCGAAACCGCGGGCTGGTCGCACAGTACCTCCGCGCCCACGGCAAATACACCCGGGCCGGTTTCGCGGCCGGGACCGCGCTGACTTTTTTGAAGGAACTCGTCCGGCTGGTCCTTGTCGAACGCACCCTGAGGGGGGCCGGGGCGCTGTGGCAGGGGTGGCGCGAATCACGCAGCATCCTGGCTGACACCGGCTGGCAGCCGATGCCCGCCGTGCCCGCGCTTCCGGGATCCGGAAGCGGAAGAGACTAGTATCGTCCTAGGCCCCGGCGCCGTCCGACAGTGTTGCGGCGGGGAATTTTGAAACAGGCGCCTGGCCGCCGTGGTATTGGAAGTCGGTTGCAATTTCCGTTGAGTACGAAATCTGAAACGCGCGCACCTGCCGCCGCAAGGGACGAGAAGCCCGCCCTCTGGATCTGGATCCAGCTGTTCCTGGACTCCATGTCCTGGGTCGTGGCCATCGTCCTGGCGCTGCTGCTGCGTTATGAGATGGGCATCCGGGTCGAACAGTTCGCCGGCGCATTGGTGATCTCCGCCATCGCCATCGTCGCGCAGGTGGGCGCGGGCTACTCGCTCGCCCTGTACCGCGGCCGGTACCCGTTCGGCAGTTTCCAGGAGGCCAGGGCGCTGGTCTTCGTCACCGTCATCGCCGCCGCCTCCATCACCGCCAGCCTGCTGGTGCTCTACGAAGCCATCAACATCGGCCGCAGCGTTGGCCTGATCGCCTTCCCCTTCGCCTGCCTCTTCATGTGCGCGGCCCGCTACGCCAAACGGCTTTACGTGGAGGGCAAGAGCCGCCCCGGCGACGGCGCGCAGAACACCCTGATCTACGGTGCCGGGTTCCTTGGGAACTCGCTGGTCACCCGGATGCTGCAGGACCCGGATTCACCGTACTTTCCCGTAGGCCTGGTCGATGACGACCCCGCCAAGAAACACCTGCGGCTCTCCGGCGTCCAGGTCCAGGGCCGCGGCGACGACCTGCCCGCCATCATCCGCCGCACGCGCGCCACTGTCCTGGTGGTCGCCTTCGCCAACGTCGAAGCCAGCGTGGTGCGGCGCATCTCCGACGCCGTGGCGGGGCTGAACGTCCGCGTGCTGGTGCTGCCGCCGCTGCGGGACATGCTCGGCAGCGGCGCGCCCGCCGGTTTCTCCGACTTCCGCGACGTTGCCGTCGAGGACCTGATCGGCCGCCGCCCGGTCGACATCAAAGTGGACGAGATTGCCGGGTACATCACGGGCAAGCGTGTCCTTGTCACCGGTGCCGGCGGTTCGATCGGATCGGAGCTCTGCCGCCAGATCGTCCAGTTCAGTCCCGCCGAACTGATCATGCTGGACCACGACGAGACCGGCCTGCAGCAGACCCAGATCTCCATCACCGGGCGCGGCCTGCTGGCCGGCCGTGACACCGTGCTGGCGAACATCCGAGACGGCGAAGCCCTCCAGGACATCTTCGAGGACCGCCGGCCGGAAGTGGTCTTCCACGCCGCGGCGCTGAAGCACGCCCCGCTGCTGCAGCAGTATCCGGTCGAAGCCTGGAAGACCAACGTCTGCGGCACCCTGAATGTGCTGCGTGCCGCCCAGCGCGCCGGCGTCTCGCACTTCGTGAACATCTCCACGGACAAGGCGGCGAACCCCACCACCGCCCTGGGCCATTCAAAGCGGGTCGCCGAGAAGCTGACCGCGTGGATGGCCGGCCAAACCGGCCGGACGTTCGTGTCCGTCCGGTTCGGCAATGTCATGGGCAGCCGCGGCTCCATGCTGCCCCTGTTCACCGAGCAGATCAGGGTGGGCGGTCCCGTGACCGTCACCGACCCCGACGTCACCCGCTTCTTCATGACCATCCCGGAGGCCTGCCAGCTGGTCATCCAGGCCGGTGCCATCGGGGCCGGCGGCGACGTGCTCATCCTTGACATGGGCGAGCCCGTCCG
>JABFWC010000107.1 GCA_013362385.1 Pseudarthrobacter sp. | reverse complement strand
ACTACTACGGCGGTACCCGCACCGTGGACGTCCACGTCCGGCGCCTTCGGGACAAGCTCGGCGCCGACCACGAAAACCTGATCAGCACCGTCAGGAACGTGGGGTACCGCCTCACCCTGGTCCGGCAGCAGGAAGATGAGCTGACCGAGGCCTAAGCCCGGACCCGGCGCCGACGTATAGCCTTGCCTCATGACTCCAGCGCACCCGCAAAAGTGGCCCGTCCAGGTTGTCCGAGGCGGAGTTGACCCGCAACTCCTGAAAGACTGCCGCGACCTCCTCGCCGCTGCCGAGGAATCGGACGGCAACCCGTCCATCTCGGAGCAGACCTTGGTGACCATGCGTACCGGCGACTACGACGGCCACACGCTGCTGACCCTGGCCCTCTACGCCCCGGACGAGGACTCGGATCCCGCCACCGGCGAGGACCTGGCGGGGTTCGCCGTCGTGGTGGACGAACCTGACGGCAACGGCGTCCTCGAGATCGCCGTCCACCCCGCCTACCGCAACCAGGGCGTGGCGGACCGCCTGGTGGGTGCGCTCAAGGAAGCCCGCGGGTTTGACGGCCTGAAGGCCTGGGCCCACGGCAACCACGAGGCCGCCGCCGACCTCGCGGCGCGGTACGGCTACGTGCCGGTGCGCGAACTGTGGAAGATGCGGATGACGACTGGCTGGCTGCCAACCGCGCCGCTTTCGCCCACCACCCGGAGAAGGGAAGCCTGACCCGGGCGGACCTCGAGGCCCGCATGGCGGAGGACTGGTTCGACCCCGCGGGTTTCTTCCTGGCCGAGGACCGGACCGGCCGGCTGCTGGGCTACCACTGGACCAAGGTCCACCCCCGGCATGGCGGGCACCCGCCCATCGGCGAGGTTTATGTGGTGGGCGTGGCACCGGAAGCCCAGGGCACGGGGCTGGGCAAGGCGCTGACGATCAAGGGCATCAAGCACCTCAGGGATTCGGGCCTGTCAGCGGTGATGCTGTACGTCGACGCCGACAATGCCGCCGCCGTGTCGCTGTACCGCCGGCTTGGTTTCAGCCGCTGGGACATGGACGTCATGTACGGCCCGGTAGCTGCAGGCTAGCGGGCCCGCCTACGGGGACACTTTATGGGTCAAAGACGGGGGCCGGGGGCCTGTTAATGCTTGTAAGGTTGAAAACGAACCGTGCGGGGCGGATGCGCCGGCAGCACACCGGCAGGTAAAGGAGAAGCCATGAACCCGGAACCGTCCGGAACAGCCACGCCACAGGACCTTGCAGTACCGGTGCGTGCACGCTTCGGTTCCTCTGAAGTACCGGCGTCCCGCGCCACCCAGGACCGCATCGACATTCCCGAGTTCGCCCCCAACCTGCAGCCGGAAGGCGATATCCGCCCGGACCGGTTCCTGGACCGCGAGCTGAGCTGGCTTGCCTTTAATGCACGGGTGCTGGAACTGGCGGAAGACCCCAACCTGCACCTGCTGGAGCGGGTCAACTTCCTGTCGATCTTCGCGTCCAACCTCGATGAATTCTTCATGGTGCGGGTGGCTGGCCTGAAGCGCCGCATCGCCACGGGCCTGGCGGTGCCCTCCCCTGCCGGCCTGAGCCCCGTGGAGGTGCTGGAAAGGATCAGCGAGGCCGCCCACCGGCTGCAGGAGCGGCACGCCCAGGTCTATGCCGACCAGATCCGGCCAGCCCTCGCCTACGAGCACATCCACCTCATGCAGTGGGAAGAACTCGACGACGCCGCCCAGCAGCAGCTCAGCGTGATGTTCGCCGAAAAAGTGTTCCCCATCCTCACTCCGCTGGCGGTGGACCCCGCCCATCCCTTCCCCTACATCTCCGGCTTGTCCCTGAACCTTGCCGTCGTGGTCCGGAACCCGGTCAGCGACAAGGAGCTCTTCGCCCGCGTCAAGGTGCCGGACCAGCTGCCCCGGCTGATCTCCATCGACGGTCCCCGCGCCGGCGCCGTGCCCGGCCGGGTGGCACGCTTCATCTCGCTCGAGGACGTCATCGCCGTCCACCTGGACAAGCTGTTCCCGGGCATGGAGGTGCTCGAACACCACAGCTTCCGCGTCACCCGCAACGAGGACGTCGAGGTGGAAGAAGATGACGCCGAGAACCTCCTGCAGGCCCTGGAGAAGGAACTCCTGCGCCGCCGCTTCGGTCCTCCGGTCAGGCTTGAGGTCACCACGGACATCAATCCGAATATCCTGTCCCTGCTGATCCGGGAACTGGGCGTGGAGGAGTCCGAGGTTTACTCGGTGCCCGCTCCCCTGGACCTGCGCGGCCTTTCCGTCATTGCCGGCATCGACCGTGCGGATTTGCACTACCCCAAGCACATGCCGCACACCTCGCGGTACCTGAACGAGTCCGAAACGGCCAAGGCAGCGAACGTCTTTGCCGCCATGCGCCGCCGGGACATCCTGCTGCACCACCCGTATGACTCGTTCTCCACCTCCGTGCAGGCGTTCCTGGAACAGGCCGCGGCCGACCCCAAGGTGCAGGCCATCAAGCAGACCCTGTACCGGACCTCCGGCGACTCCCCCATTGTGGACGCCCTGATCGACGCCGCCGAGGCGGGCAAGCAGGTCCTGGCCCTCGTGGAGATCAAGGCCAGGTTCGACGAGCAGGCCAACATCTCATGGGCACGGAAGCTGGAACAGGCCGGCGTGCATGTGGTGTATGGCATCGTGGGCCTGAAGACGCACTGCAAGCTCTCGCTGGTGGTGCGGCAGGAGGTTGACGGGCTGCGCCGCTACTGCCACATCGGCACCGGCAACTACCACCCCCGCACTGCGCGCTACTACGAGGACCTGGGCTTGCTCACCGCCAACGACCAGGTGGGCGAGGACCTCTCCAAGCTGTTCAACCAGCTCTCCGGGTACGCCCCCAAATCCACGTTCAAGCGGCTGCTGGTGGCGCCGCGGTCCGTGCGGTCCGGGCTGATCGACCGGATCGAAACGGAGAT
>JABFWC010000374.1 GCA_013362385.1 Pseudarthrobacter sp. | reverse complement strand
CACCCTCGGCGCCGACGGCTTCGGCTTCTCCGACACCCGCGCAGCAGCCCGCCGCTACTTCAAAAACGACACCCACTCCATCGTGGTGAAAGCCTTGCAGATGCTTGCGGCGAGGGGCGAGGTGGAGGAGGGCGCGCCGTCGTACGCCATGGACCGCTACAAACTCCTGGATGTCAACGCGGGCACTACCGGCGGGGCAGGCGGCGAGGCCTAAGTCGCCAGATAGGCTGCAGCTATGGGTGACAGTAACGGATCCGGCGGCGCGGGGCTGGCCGGCCGCGGGGTGACCGGCGTTGTCCTCGCCGCCGGCGCCGGAACGCGGCTCGGCCTCGGCCCCAAAGCCCTGCTGCCTTTCCACGGCAGGCCGCTCGTGGAGGCCATCAGCCAGGTGCTTCTCGATGGCGGTTGCCGGGAGGTCGTAGTGGTCCTCGGCGCAGGAGCGTCGGAGGTCGCGACCGCTGCCAACCTGGAGAGCTTCCGCGTGGTGATCAATGCGGACTGGGAGTCCGGTATGGGCGGCTCGTTCCTCCTGGGCGACCGGGCCGCCGACCCCGGGGACCACCTGCTGATCGCCCTCGTTGACCAGCCCGGGCTAACCCCGGAGACCGTGGAGCGGCTGTTGGCCCGGCACCAACCGGGACGTATCACCGCCGCTGCTTACCGCAGTCGTGATTCCACCGGTGGCAGTGAGGCGGCACTCCGCCGCGGGCACCCACTGCTTATCGACGCTTCCCTGCGTGAAGCCGTGGCTGCAACGGTGACGGGCGACGCCGGGGCGCGCGAGTTCCTGCGCGGTCATCCGGACATGGTGGATGGGGTCGACTGCAGCGACCAGTCCAGCGGCGAGGACGTGGATACGCCGGACCAGTTAGGCTTTCTCCGCTAATGCCCGGTCTCCGCAAGCACCCGGGGATAGTCACGCGTGCTCGCGCAGGAACCACTCAAGTGCATCCTCCCAGGGTGACCCGCCTTGGCGAACGATGTCAACGGCACCCGTCCGCCAACCCCGCCAACGGATCAGCCGCCGAAAAAAAGCCTGAGCCACCGCCGCCTTCCCCATGAATGCATCATGGCAAGGGGGTACGACGTTTTGCCTGTGAGGAGTTCAGCCCAAGCCCGTAGCCCTATCCTCCATCAGTTCCTGCAGCCCCTTTTTGAAGCTGGCGCGGCCGCCGTGGGCCGGATGCCGGATCTTTGGAACGTCCAGGCCGACGCGCTTCAGGCTGTGCTGCGCCACGTTGCCCACGGCCACCAGGGTCCCGATGCCGAACAACTCCGAGAGTTCCTGCCAGAACGGCGTGCCCAGCTTGGTCTCGGAGGGCCTGGGCGTGCGGTTGGACAAGGGCTTGCCTGGCTGATGCGGGTGCCAGGGAAAGGCACTCCACAGCAGTGGAAGGTAACCCACCTCTTCCAGGACTTGCCACAGCACGGTGGCGGTGGGCTCCGCAGCCACTCCCGCAGCTTCCGGCGGCAGCACGTAGCCCTTGCCGGGGCCGAAAAGCCCGAAAGCGTTGGCCGGCCCGCCGAGGATGACCCGGTTCGTGAAGGGTACCCCGGTGATCCGCATGCCCCTGAAGCCCGGGGCCTCCCCGACGAGCAGCATCGTCGGGGAGTGGTCCAGCATCTCCTGCAGGAAGATCTCCAGGTTCCGCCGGCGCAGCGCGTTCTCCGGCACTGCATTGTCGAAGAAATTGGTGCAGGCGGGCCCCAGCTCCACCGCCGCCAGCCGGTCGACGAACGCCGTGATGCCGGGCTCCATACGCATGCCGGTCAGGTCCGAACGGCTACCAGCGCGGGTGGATGGTTTCGCGGAAGTAGTGGTCGTAGATCCAGCGGACGCCCTCGTCGAACTCCTTGCCGATGCTCACCGTCGCGGCGGCGGCATTGGCGCGGGCCTGCTCCACGCTGCGGGCGCCCGGGATGACTGTGGTCACGCCGTCCTGAGCTGCGATCCACGCGATGGCAGCCTGCGCGGTGGTGGCGCCCGAAGGCACCAGCTGCTCGAACTCCGCCACGGCTTTCAGGCCCAGCTCGTAGTCCACGCCGGAGAAGGTTTCGCCCACGTCGAAGGCTTCGCCCTTGCGGTTGTAGTTGCGGTGGTCGTTCTCCGCGAAGGTGGTGTCCTTGGAATACTTGCCGGACAGCAGGCCGGAAGCGAGCGGCACGCGGGCAATGATGCCCACCCCGGCGGCCTTGGCGGCGGGAAGGACCTCGTCCAGCGGCTTGAGCCGGAAAGCGTTGAGGATGATCTGGACCGATGCGGTGCCCTCGTGCCGGATCGCCTCCAGCGCCTCGTCCGTCCGCTCCACACTGACGCCGTAGTTGCGGATCGCGCCTTCAGCCACGAGGGTGTCCAGGGCGTCGTACACCTCGTCGGAGCTGTAGACCGGGGTGGGCGGGCAATGCAGCTGGACCAGGTCCAGGGTGTCCGTCCCGAGGTTCTTTCGCGAGCGGTCCACCCACTGGCGGAAGTTGGCAAGGTTGTAGTTTTCCGGCCGCTGTTCCATCCGGCGGCCCATCTTGGTGGCCACCGTGACGCCGAGGCCGGGGTTGTCCGCCAGGAATTTCCCGATGGCTTGCTCGCTCCTGCCGTCGCCGTACACGTCCGCCGTGTCGAAGAGGGTAACTCCTGCCTCCACGGAGGCTGCGAGGATGGCCTGCGCCTGCGCCGGGTCCACATTGCCCCAGTCCGCGCCGAGCTGCCACGTCCCCAGCCCCACAATCGAGACGCTGCGTCCGGTCTTGCCTAAAATCCGCTGTTCCATCCCCCGACTATATGCAACGATGCAACGCGGGGTCAGATCCGGCCCGCTATACGGGCGGGATCGGCTGTTTGTGACCCCGCGTCACCCTGGGGATAGTGAGGCGGTATAAGCGCTCCTAGGAAAGGGCGTGTTCCTGCGCCGGCACCAGCCCCGCTTCCTTGAGTCCGAGGTAGATCCGGTCCCGGG
>JABFWC010000257.1 GCA_013362385.1 Pseudarthrobacter sp. | reverse complement strand
GGGATACTGCCCCGGCCCGGGGAACTGGCCGGGAAAGCCCTGGTCCCGGTCTCGCCGCGCCATGGAACGCCGGTACATCCGCATGCCCATGGGGACGACGAAGGACAGGACGATGATCCAGAAGAACAAGCTGCTCACGGTGCCGCACCTCTCGTGTATGTCCTTCCAGCCTAACCCCGCAGGGCCTTACCGGCGGCTGGGCTCAGAAGTTCCCACCGGACCCTCGCCGGACCCCAGGGGGACGCCCGGGCCGAAGACGGGACCCGGCGTCGGACGTTTTGCCGTGATGCCGTCGCCGGAGGACTGGTGCCGCAACCGGCGCAGCACCCACGGCACGAAGTATTCGCGCGCCCACACCAGGTCGCCGCTGCGGGCCTCGCGCCAGGTGCGCGGCGGCAGCGGCTTGGGCTGGAGCGGCTCCAGCGAGTGTTCGACGTTGAGTGCGTCCAGCACCATGGCGGCGATGGTGTGGTGGCCCAGCGGGGAAAAGTGCAGCCGGTCCTGGTCCCACATCTGCGGGTCGCTCAGCTGGCGGAGGGACCACATGTCGGCAATGACTGCGTCATGCCGGGCCGCCACGGTCCGCAGGTTCTCGTTGTAGATGGCCACCTTGCTGCGGATCCGGCTGAGCACCGAGGAACCCGTGTCCGGGCCGTTGAACAGGACCACGGTGGCGCCGCCCATGGAGAGGATCTGCACCACGGAGTCCAGTTTCTCGGCCAGCGCGTCGGGGTCCCCGCCGGGCCGGATCAGGTCGTTGCCGCCGGCGGACAGGGTCACCAGGTCCGGCTTCAGTTCCAGGGCGGGGGCCAGCTGCTGGTCCACGATCTGCTGCAGCAGCCTGCCGCGGACGGCCAGGTTGGCGTACGCAAAGTCAGGCTGGCTGCGGCCCAGCTCCTCGGCAACGCGGTCCGCCCAGCCACGGAATCCGCCGGGGCTTGAGGGCTCGGGGTCGCCGATGCCTTCGGTAAAGGAATCACCCATTGCCACGTACCGGGTCCAGGGGTGGGAACCGGCGGGAGGGGTGTGGCGGGTGCTTGCGTCAGTCACGGTCCTATCCTGCCTTCCGGTTCGCTGGCTACGCCAACGTAGGTTGTTACCTCCGGCTAACTGTAAGAATGGAAACCATGACTGAAGCCCAAGTATTTCCTGCCCCCGTCGTTTTGTGGTCGCACCCCGAAGACCAGCGTGACGGCAAGCCGCTGCTGGTGCTCCTGCACGGCTACGGCGCCAACGAGCAGGACCTGCTGAGCCTGGCCGACCTGCTGCCGGGGGACTTCGCCGTGGCGTCCGTGCGGGCCCCGATCGCCATGGGGCCGGGCTTCACCTGGTTCCCGCTCACGGGCTCCATCGACTACTCGCTGGAGCAGGTCAAGAAGGCTTCGGCCTACGTGCTCGACTGGATCGACACCATCAGGGCAGGCCACCCCTCGGTCTCGCTGCTCGGCTTCTCCATGGGCATGGCCATGGCAACCACGCTGCTGCGTCAGCGGCCCACGGACTTCGCCGCCGTCGTCGGGCTCTCAGGCTTCGTGGTGGACGCCGGCGGCGATCCCAGCTTCCGGGACACCGAACTGGACGGCACCATTCCCATGTTCTGGGGCAGGGACCAGCAGGATCCGGTGATCACGCCGGACAAGATCGACTACACCATGGGGTGGGTCCGCAAGCACGTCAAGCTCACCAAGGTGCTGTACACCGGCATGTGGCACGGCATCAACCAGCAGGAGATCGGCCACGTGGGCGAGTTCCTCACGCACGAGGTCCTGAAGAAGTAGGAAGTACGACGGCGGGGCGCGCCTGGGTGCGACCCTTCAGTCCTCCGCCGGCGCCGCCACGCGTACCGTTTGATTGTTCACGGTGACCGTGTCGCCGTCGTGCAGCTGCCGGCCGCGGCGGTCCTCAATCTGGCCATTGACCTTGACCAGCCCGTTCTTGATGAGCTCCGCCGCTTCCACGCCGTCCTCCACGAGGCCGGCCAGCTTCAGCAGCTGCCCCAGGCGGATCATGCTGTCGCGGATGGGGACGTCGTCAATGGGGTTGCTCATAGAGCAATCATGCCTGAACTAAGGTGGATCCAATGACCTCCCCTTCCCGGCTGCCGGTACTCGCAGGCCTGCCCCTGGCCGTGGGTTCCGGCCTCGCCATCCCCGTCCAGGGCCGCATCAACGGGGCCCTTGGCGCCCGGCTCGGTGACGGGATCGCCGCCGCCGTAGTGAGTTTCAGCACCGGGCTGCTGGTCATGATCCTCATCTCGCTGCTGCTGCCGCGCGGCCGGGCCGGACTGGCGCGGATCATCCCCGCTGTCCGCGAGCGGGCGTTCCCGCGGATCTATGTGCTGGCCGGCGGGATCGGGGCGCTCTTTGTGTTCGCCCAGACCTTCACGGTAGGCATCCTCGGCGTGGCCCTCTTCACCGTGGCAACTGTCACCGGGCAGACGGTCAGCGGGCTGCTGGTGGACCGGCTGGGCCTTGGCCCCGCCGGCCGGAAGTCCGTCACCGGCATCCGCATCATCGGCTGCATCCTCACTATCGCAGCCGTCGGCTGGGCCGTGTCCCCGCGGTTTGCTGCGTCAAGCCCGGGAACAGAGGCCGACGGCGGAGCTGCCGCGCTGCTGCTGCCCCTCCTGCTGCCCGTGGTTGCGGGCTTCCTCATGAGCTTCCAGCAGGCCATGAACGGCACCGCCACTGTGCACTACGGCACCCCGATTGCCGCCACCCTGGTCAACTTCATCGCCGGGTGCCTGGTGCTGTGGACGGTGCTGGGCATCAAGGTGGCCGTCGCCGGCCCGGGCAACCCGCTGCCGGGGGAGTGGTGGTACTACCTGGGCGGACCCATGGGCTGCGTCTTCATCGGCCTGGGCGCCCTGCTGGTCCGCACCCTCGGCGTCCTGGTCACTGGCCTGGGGATGATTGCCGGCCAGCTGCTGGGTTCGCTGGCGCTGGATGTGTTCCTCCCCGTCCC
>JABFWC010000018.1 GCA_013362385.1 Pseudarthrobacter sp. | reverse complement strand
CTCGGCAATGACCAGGGTCCGGGCGCCGCGGGCGCGGACTTCCTGGATGTTGGAGACCACCTTGGAGTGCAGCGAGTCGCGGCCGCGCGGGGACGGGACCACCACGAACACCGGCTGGCCCTCGTCGATCAGGGCGATCGGGCCGTGCTTGAGCTCGCCGGCGGCGAAGCCTTCGGCGTGGATGTAGGCGATTTCCTTGAGCTTCAACGCACCCTCGAGCGCCACCGGGTAGCCCACGTGCCGGCCGAGGAACAGGACGGACTTCTCGTCGGCCATGCTGCGGGCGAGTTCGCGCAGCGGTTCGGCGTTGTCCAGGATGGTCTGGATCTTCGCGGGGATCTTGTTCAGGTCCGCCAGGACGTCCTTGATCTGGCCGGAGAAGATGTTGCCGCGCAGCTGTGCCAGGTACAGGCCCAGCAGGTAGGCGGCGGTGATCTGGGCCAGGAACGCCTTGGTGGAGGCGACGGCGATTTCCGGGCCGGCGTGCGTGTACAGCACGGCGTCGGATTCACGCGGGATGGTGGAGCCGTTGGTGTTGCAGATCGAGATCGTCTTGGCACCCTGCTCACGCGCGTAACGGACCGCCATCAGGGTGTCCATGGTCTCACCGGACTGGCTGATGGACACCACCAGGGTGTTCTCGTTCAGGATCGGGTCCCGGTAGCGGAACTCGTGCGCCAGCTCCACCTCGGTGGGGATCCGGCACCAGTTCTCGATGGCGTACTTCGCCACGGTCCCGGCGTACGCGGCGGTCCCGCACGCCAGCACGATGATCTTGTCGACCTTCTTCAGCAGCTCAGGATCGATCCGCAGCTCGTCCAGGGTCAGCTTGCCCTTGATGTCCGAGCGGCCCAGCAGGGTCTGCGCCACGGCGTCGGGCTGGTCGTGGATTTCCTTCTCCATGAACGAGGAGAAGCCGCCCTTCTCAGCGGAGGCAGGGTCCCAGTCCACGTGGTATTCCTTGCCCTGGGCCGGGTTGCCGTAGAAATCGGTGATGTCCACCGTGTCCGCGCTGATGGTGACGATCTGGTCCTGGCCCAGCTCCACCGCGCGGCGGGTGTAGTCGATGAACCCGGACACGTCCGAGCCCAGGAAGTTCTCCCCCTCGCCCAGGCCGACCACCAGGGGCGAGTTGCGGCGGGCGGCCACGACGACGTCCGGCTGGTCGGCGTGCACCGCAAGGAGCGTGAACGCGCCCTCGAGCCGCTGGCAGGCCAGTTCCATGGCGCGGGTCAGGCCGCCGTCGGAGGTGTCCCCGCCCAGCTTATTCCGGAAGATGTCGCCCAGCAGGGCCGCGGCGACCTCCGTGTCGGTTTCGGAGATAAAGGTGACGCCCTTTTCCAGCAGCTCAAGCTTGAGCTCGGCGAAGTTCTCGATGATGCCGTTGTGGATCACGGCGAGCTTGCCGTCATCGGACAGGTGCGGGTGCGCGTTGCGGTCGGTCGGGCCGCCGTGCGTGGCCCAGCGGGTGTGGCCGATCCCGGTGGTGGCCACCGGCAGCGGCCGGGCCTCCAGCTCCGCCACGAGGTTGGTCAGCTTCCCGGACTTCTTCCGCGATTCGATGGTTCCCCGGGACACCACCGCCACACCGGCGGAATCGTACCCGCGGTACTCCAGGCGGCGCAGCCCCTCAAGGACAACATCCAAAGCACTGTGACCCTTAATTGCACCGTCAGACGAACGGCCTACGTATCCCACGATTCCACACATAGGCACAAGACTATCGGGAGCGTGCCTGTTGCTACTAAACGGGCCGGTCAGCGCCGGGTGAGTCCGCCGACAGGGGATGACAGGTTCACGACCCGGGCCGCCGCGCTGAGGTGGGCCGCCATTTCGTGATGGCGCGGGAGCGGGGCAGAATCTTTAGCGTGACTTCGCAACGCAACGAAGCGAACGGGGAGGGTGTCTCGCCGTTCGTGGAGCTGGACCGGCAGACCTGGTCCCGGCTCGCAGCCCAGATGGAACAGCCCATTAATGAAGAGGACGTGCTGCGCCTTCGCGGCCTTGGCGACCCCTTGGACATCAACGAAGTCCGGGATGTGTACCTGCCGCTGTCCCGGCTGCTGCACCTGTATGTCGAGGCCGCGGGGCAGCTGCATGCGGCCACCACCACGTTCCTGGGTGAGCAGACCCAGCGCACCCCGTTCGTGATCGGCGTTGCCGGATCCGTTGCCGTTGGAAAGTCCACCATTGCCCGCGTGCTGCGGGAGATGCTGCGCCGCTGGCCAGGCACCCCGAACGTTGAGCTGATCACCACGGACGGTTTCCTGTACCCCCTGGCGGAGCTCAAGCGCCGGCAACTGCTGGACCGGAAGGGTTTCCCCGAGTCGTACGACCGGCGGGCGCTGCTGCGTTTCGTGAGCGAGATCAAGAGCGGCGCGGAGGAGGTGCGGGCGCCCTGGTACTCGCACGTCACCTACGACATCGTGCCCGGCAAGGAAGTGGTGGTCCGCCGGCCCGACGTCCTGATTGTCGAGGGCCTGAACGTGCTGGCGCCGGCCCGGCCGCGGCATGACGGGCGGCAGGGCCTGGCGTTGAGCGATTTCTTCGATTTCTCCATCTACGTGGACGCCAAGACCTCGTATATCGAGGAGTGGTACGTGGACCGGTTCCGGAAGCTGCGGAGCACGGCGTTCGCCCAGCCGGAGTCGTACTTCCACCGCTACGCCACGCTGTCCGACGAAGAGGCGGAGAGCACGGCCCGGGACATCTGGAAGCGGATCAACGAGCCCAACCTGGAGGAGAACGTCCTGCCGACCAGGGGCCGCGCCCAGCTGGTGCTCACCAAAGAGGCGGACCACTCGATCCGCCGCATGCTCCTGCGGAAGGTGTAGCACAGGTGTGCCACAACTGCGGTTCCCCGAGCCGCCGCAGCTTCGCCCGCTTCCTCGCAGCCGGCGCCGGACTGACCGTCCTGTCAGCCTGCACACCCGGGGCACCTGGGGCCGTGGCGCCGTCGTCGTCCGTTGGTGCCCCCTCC
>JABFWC010000420.1 GCA_013362385.1 Pseudarthrobacter sp. | reverse complement strand
GGAAGAGGACGCCGAGGGTGGCCACCGCCGCGCAAGCGGCGCCCAGGAAGTAGTCGTCCGGATCGTGGGTGGGCAGCGGGGTGCCCAGGAACGAGGACTGGCTGTCGAAGGCCAGTTCCCAGGTACTGAGGAATGCCAGGGAAAAGCCGGCGGTGAGCGCGGTTCCGGTGCCGGTGGCCAGCAATGCAAGGCGACGGCGCCGGTTCAGGACTTCGGCGACTGCGGCCAGGTAGGCCAGGGCCAGCACGCCCAGGAACGCGGCGAACACCGGCTCGGCGAGGGTCATCGCGGTGAGCACCAGCAGCCCTGCCGCGACGATGCCGCAAATGACCGCAAACTTCCCGCTCTTCCCCATCTGGCGCATAGGGTCCATCATCCCCGAGCGCCGGGCCCCTTCAGGACGTAGCCGCGCATGATCGCCATGATTGCTGCAACACTTTGGTCACGGGTGCGCTCAGGGTTGTACGTCTGCCGGTCCAGGCCCACCACGAAGCAGGCACCGAAGATGGCCGTCTCCAGGCTGCCGCGGGACACCGCTTCATCCACCGGATAGGCCTCGGCCACATTCTCCACGGCCCGACTGATGACCTCGAGCAGTTCGGCGCGGAGCACGGCGAACGTGCCCTGCCACTCACTGGGAATCCGCCAGTTCTCGCTGACCCACAGGCGCGCGAAAGACGGGTATTCGGCCATGAAATCCATGGCCTGCCCGATCATCGCCTCCATGGCCAGCAATGGATCACCGACGTCTTCCGCGCCGGCCGTCCCGGCCTTTGCCCCGCCGGCGGCGGCGAGCAGCCGGGCCTTGAGGATGTCCACGCCGTGGCGCAGAAGCTGCGCGATCAGCTCGGACTTGCTGCCGAAGTTGTAGTAGACGGTGCCCTTGGAAACTCCGGCTGCGGCGGCGATCTCATCCACCGTCACGCTGGCGGCGCCGCGCTCGCCGATCAGCTCCATGGAAGCGTCGAAGAGCTTCTGCCGCGTTGCGGTGGTCCTTGCCGGCCGCAGCCCCTTCGCGGTGTCCGGCCCTAGGTTCATACGGCGATCTCCGGTTTGAGGGTCTTCAGGGTCCAGTACTTGTTCTTGCGCACAGCGAGCGTTGACATCCCCGCCCCCAGCACCGTGTAGCCCACCAGGCCCGCCACGGTGGGGACGATCATCGACAGGTCGGCGCCGTAGATCAGATGCCGCATGCCCGTCACCACATAGCCCATGGGGAGGATCTGGTGCACCACGTGGAGGGGCTCCGGGGTGGTCTGCCAAGGGAACGTCCCGCCGGATGAGACCAGCTGCAGGACCAGCAGGATCAGCACCACCAGCTTGCCGGGCGAGCCCAGCAGCGCCACGATGCCCTGGATCAGGGCGCTGAAGGCCATGGCGGCCGCGAGCATCAACAGCCACATCAGGACCGGATGGGCGGGATTCAGACCCAGCCCCGCATCCACCACAAGGGTAAGGAGCGAGGCCTGGACCATCGAGACCAGCAGGAAGGGCAGCCAGCCGCCCAGGGCGATCTTCCACGAGGGAGCGTTCGACGCCAGTGCCCGCTGGGTGATCGGCCGCATCGCCTGGACCAGCATGAAGATCCCGATCCACAGCGCGAGCGTCAGGAAGAACGGGGCCAGCCCGGCCCCGTACGAGTCCGCCTTCGCCTGGGAGACATTGCTGACGGCCACGGGATCGGCCATCACCCGGGACAGGTTGTTCTTCTGGGCATCGTCCGGGTTGGGGACCTGGCCGGCGCCTTTTCCGATCTCGTCGGCGAGGGTGCGGGAACCTGTGGCCGCCTGTCCGGCGCCGTCGGCTACCTGTGCGGCGCCGGCGTCGACCTTCCGGGCCCCGTCCGCGAGCCCGGCCGCACCGTCGACGGCGGCCTGCTCGCCGGTCGCCAGCGTCGCCGCTCCGGTGTGCAGCTGGTCGGATCCGGCCGACGCCTCCACGATGCCTTCCTTTAGGGCCGGCATCCCGGCGGCAAGCTGCGATGCGCCGACGCTGACCGCCTCGGAGCCGCTGGCCAGCTGCTGTACCTGGGCCGCGTCCGTCTGGATCCTGGCCTTTGATGCGGCCAACGGACTGGACGCGGCTGTGGCGTCGAAATCGGCGAGGATCCTGTCGGCCTGCTCCTTGGTGAGCACTCCCGAGGCGACCAGCCTCGTGTTGGAGTCCACCACCCTGCTCCTCAGGCCCTGGTCGGCCGCCTCCACCTGGGCCGCGACATCCTGCAGTTTGGCGTTGAGCTGGGCATTGCCCGCAGCCACCTGTGCGGCGCCCGTGGCGAGGGTTTGGGTATCGGTGGGCAGTGTGGCGGTCTTGTCCTTGAGGACGGACAGGCCGCTGCTCAACTGGCCGGCACCGTCGGTGAGCTGGTTTGCCCCGTCCCGCAGCTTGAGCTGGCCAGCGTACAGCTGGTCCGCTCCGGTGGCGAGTGCGGACGTTCCCTCATGGAGGGCGACAGTACCGTCCCGCAAGGTGGCGGCGCCGTCGGCCAGCCGGGAGGCGCCGTCACCGGCCTGGACCATCCGGTTGTGGATCGTGCCGAAGCCGGTAAGCAGTTGGTTGGCCGTTTCCTCGCCGACCTCCTTGGCCACCGTGGTGTGCACGGCGGTGGTCAGCTTGTCCACGATCGTGCTGAGGAGGTAGTTGTTGGCGTCATTCGTGGTGACGTTCAGCATGGCCTGGCTGGCGGAATCGAAGCTTCCGGGGGAGACGAGGTTGGCGGAGAAGTCCGCGGGGATCTTCAGCGCGAAGGCGTACTGCCCGTTGCTGACTCCCGCGTCCGCTTCCGTTGAGCTTGCCACGGGGACCCAGTGGAACACATTGCTTTCCACGAGGCTGTCGGCCACCTTGTGCCCGGCTTCCAGCCGCGTGCCGTCAGCCGTGGTTGCGCCCGAATCCTCCACCACCAGGGCGGCGTCCAGGTTGTTGAGGTGCCCGTAGGGGTTCCAGTTTGCGTAGAGGTAGACGGCTCCGTAGAGCAGCGGGACC
>JABFWC010000492.1 GCA_013362385.1 Pseudarthrobacter sp. | reverse complement strand
GTCGGCAGACAGATCAACGCCGGTCCCCTCCGCTATGTCCCCGGCGGCCCGCTCCGCCAAGGGGGAAGCGTTCACGGACGAGCTCTACTGGGTGGGCACGGAAGACAGCCAGCGGGCGTACTCCGTCAGCTCCCATGGCTTTCCCGCGGCTGGCGGGCAGGAAGGCGGTGCGGTCATCACGTTCGTGGACGTCACCACGCTGATCGCGGCACTGGCCGCGAAAGACAACTTTGTCGCCACCGTTTCGCACGAACTGAGGACACCGCTCACATCCATCCTCGGCTACCTGGAGCTGGTGCTGGATGAGCCGGGGCATGAGGACATCCGGGAGGAACTCCTGGTGGTGCGCCGGAATGCCGAACACCTGTTGAACCTGGTCAACGACCTCATCGCCGTGGCCTCCGAGCGCGTGGAACTGTCCATGGAGGAGACGGACCTGGCCAGGCTTGTCACCGAGGCGGTGGATTCGGCGCTGCCCAAGGCGGCCGGCGCGGGCCTGCAGCTGAAGCTCGATGTGGAGTGCCCGCTCCCGGCCCGGGTGGACCCGGCAAGGATCAGCCAGGTGCTGCATAACCTGCTCTCGAACGCCATCAAGTACTCTCCCCACGGCGGGCGAATCACCGCAACGGCACGCAGGACTGAAGATGGCCTGATGTGCTCCATCAGCGATACCGGGCTGGGCATGAACCAGGAAGAGCAGGAGCAGGCCTTCACCAAGTTCTTCAGGTCGGCGCGGTCCCGCGAAACGGCCATCCCGGGTGCCGGCCTGGGGCTGCCGGTCAGCAAGACCATCGTGGAAGGTCACGGCGGATCGATCAGCCTGGCCAGCGAGCCCGGCCGCGGCACCAGGGCAACGTTCATCCTCCCGGCGTCCTGACCGGAGGACACGCGGGCGACGCCGGACCGGTTCAGGAGCCGGCGCTGCCCAGCAGCCAGCCGGAGACGTCGCTGCGCAGCACCAGCAGCGGACCGCCGGTGGCGTTGACGTTGCCGTTCGGCACGTAGTAGCCGCGGCCCGAACCCGCACCCCCCGCGGCCCGGTCCAAAGCGTCAACCAGGTGCCGCGGCAGGTGGCCCTGGGGGCCAAGGCCGCGAAGCTCATCACGTTCTTCCGGCGTAAGCCGTCCCAAGACTTCAGCAATGTTGGCCATGACGGGTCCCGTCCCTTTCGAGCAAAGTGCCGAGCAGAGTGCCTGAAGGAATAACCTAAAGCAGTGCCGTGAACTCCACGTTAACGGCATGCGGCAATTGCAGCTTTTTCAACGATGAGCGATGGGAGGACGATGCCCGTTCGCAGTGCAGGCCTGCTGCTTTACCGGCAGGCTTCGGACAACGGCCGCGGCGTCCCGGGCGGTTTGCAGGTCTGGATAGCCCACATGGGCGGCCCGTTCTGGGCGCGGAAGGACTCCGGTGCCTGGTCGATTCCCAAAGGCGAATACCTGGAGGGCGAGGATCCCCTGGTGGCAGCCCTGCGCGAATTCGCGGAAGAAATGGGCAGCCCGGCCCCTGACGCTGACTACCGGATACTGGGCGAGTTTCGGCAACCCTCCCGGAAAATCATCACGGCCTTCGCCGCGAATGTCGATTTCCAGCCGGAAACCATCACCAGCAACACGTTCCCGCTCGAATGGCCCAAGGGATCGGGCCGGATCCAGGACTTCCCGGAGATCGACGATGCCCGCTGGTTCCCGGAGCAGGAAGCCCGGCTCAAACTCGTCAAGGGCCAGCTGCCCATCCTGGATGCGCTGGCGGACCACGTCAGGGCTGCACAGGCAGAGGGCCGGTGACCCCTGGGCGGGCGCGGCGCCCAAATCGCCGGAACGGTGCGGGGACGCCGGACCGTTCCGGCGTTCCCGCACCGTTCCGGCGTCTTCGACGTTTGGGCTAGCGTCCGGCGATCACCAGGGCCACGCTGTGGCCGCCAAAGCCGAAGGCGTTCACCAGCCCGGCCGGGGCATAACCCGGCGGCAACCGGTGGGTGCCTTCGGTAACCACGTTGAGGTCCACTTCCGGATCCAGCGAGTCGACGTTCAGCGTCCCGGGCAGCAGGCCCGTGCGCAGGGCTTCGAGCACCACGACGGCGGCCAAGGCACCGGCGCCGCCCAGCAGGTGTCCGGTGTGCCCCTTCGTCGAGGTGACGGGCACATGGGAACCGAAGACGGCGCTGACCGCCTGGCCCTCCAGGCGGTCGCCCACGGGAGTGGACGTGGCGTGGGCGTGGACGAAGCCGATGTCCGACGGCTGCATGCCTGCCGAGTCAAGGGCCTTCTGCATAACCCTCCGCTGCATGGCAGGGTCGGCGGCCACGATGTCGTTGGCGTCGGAAGTCACCGCGCCCCCGGCCACGGCCCCCAGCACGGCGGCGCCGCGGGCACGGGCGTGTTCCTCGCTCTCGAGCACCACCACGCCGGCGCCCTCGGCCAGCACGAAGCCGTCGCGGCCGCCGTCGAACGGGCGCGAGGCGCGCTGCGGATCAGCCGCGTGCGTGGACAGGGCGCGGATCTGGGCGAAGCCGCTGATCACCAGGTCGTTCACCGAGGCGTCCACGCCGCCGGCAATCACGACGTCGGCAGCGCCGGAGCGGATCATCTCGGCTCCCTGGACAATCGCCTCAGCCCCTGAGGCGCAGGCGCTGACCGGCGTCCGGGCACCGCCGCGGGCACCGAGGTCGATGGACACCCAGGCCGCGGGGCCGTTGGCCATCAGCCGGGTCAGGGTGTGCGGGGAGACCTTGCGCGGGCCGGATTCGGCCAGGGTGCGGTCCTGTTCGATGGTGGACCCGAGCCCGCCGTACGCGGAGCCGATCACCACCGCGAAACGCTCCGGATCAACCTCCGGGCTTCCTGCCTGTGCCCATGCCTCCCGTGCTGCGATCAGCGCGAGCTGCCCGCAGCGGTCCATCCGCTTCATCTCGCGGGTGCTGAGGTGTTGCGACAGGTCGGCGCGCACCTGCCCGGCGATCTTCACCGGCAGCCGGGCTGCCCAC
>JABFWC010000010.1 GCA_013362385.1 Pseudarthrobacter sp. | reverse complement strand
AGCTCAAGGCCAAGGTCCTGGCCGCCCTCCTCAAGGCTCCGGCGGACCCCAAGAACCCGGTCAGGGTCTACGATGTCAGTGTGCCCCGGCACCCCGTGACGCGCTGAGCGCTTTCTTTCCCGGTATTAATCCGACACGCGGACCCGGTTATTGAATGTGTGTTCCAGAGGAAATACCGTCACAGACAAGAGTTACTTGACATAACTCTAACCTTCAACTGGAGGGTTAGGGTTGAGGGTTTCAAGCTCACCATCAGTTTTCGCAATAAGACACGAACAAGGGACACGTAACGTGGCAGCTCCGCAGAATTACTTGGCCGTCATCAAAGTCGTCGGCATCGGCGGCGGTGGCGTGAACGCAGTCAACCGCATGATCGAGGTCGGGCTTCGGGGTGTTGAGTTCATCGCGATCAATACCGACGCCCAGGCACTGCTGATGAGCGACGCCGACGTGAAGCTTGACGTCGGACGTGAGCTGACCCGTGGCCTCGGGGCAGGCGCCAACCCGGAAGTGGGCAAGCAGGCCGCCGAGGACCACGCGGACGAGATCGAGGAAGTCCTGCGCGGCGCCGACATGGTATTCGTGACCGCCGGTGAAGGCGGCGGTACCGGAACTGGAGGCGCCCCGGTCGTCGCCCGCATCGCACGGTCCCTTGGCGCGCTGACCATCGGCGTCGTCACCCGTCCGTTCACCTTCGAGGGCCGCCGCCGCGCCGGTTCCGCAGAGGCCGGCATCGACGCGCTGCGCGACGAAGTCGACACCCTGATCGTGATCCCCAACGACCGACTGCTGTCCATCAGCGACCGCAACGTCTCGGTCCTGGATGCTTTCCGCTCCGCGGACCAGGTGCTGCTCTCCGGTGTCCAGGGCATTACCGACCTCATCACCACCCCCGGCCTGATCAACCTTGACTTCGCCGACGTGAAGTCGGTCATGCAGGGCGCAGGCTCGGCCTTGATGGGCATCGGTTCCGCCCGGGGCGAAGACCGCGCCGTCAAGGCTGCCGAACTGGCCATCGCTTCGCCGCTGCTGGAAGCCTCGATCGACGGCGCCCACGGCGTGCTCCTGTCCATCCAGGGCGGTTCCGACCTGGGCCTGTTCGAGATCAACGAAGCGGCCCGCCTGGTGCAGGAGGTTGCGCACCCCGAGGCCAACATCATCTTCGGTGCCGTCATTGACGACGCCCTGGGTGACGAAGCGCGCGTCACGGTCATCGCTGCCGGGTTCGACGACGTCAAGGCCACCTCGCCGTCCATGGACCAGTCCCAGCAGCAGGCTGCGCCGCAGCGGCCGGCCGCTCCGGCCGCTGCCCCCGCGTCCGCTCAGCCACAGTCAGGCAACAGCCACCAGGCCAACGTCCAGCCGATCCACGCCGGTGTCGGCGCGGCAGGTCTGAGCAACTGGGGCCAGCAGCGTCCTTCGGCCGTGCCCGCGGACTCCGGCTTCGACGTTGACCTGCCGTCCGTCGTGGAGCCGGACCTGACCGGTACCCACCCGGACGACCTGGATGTTCCCGACTTCCTGAAGTAGGCACCGGCTTGTTCCACTGGCGCGCCGACATCCTGCCCGGGGTGTCGGCCGCATTCACCGACACGGGGGCCGGCAACCTTGCCCTGCACGTGGGGGATGACCCCGCAGCGGTCCAAGAGCGCCGGAGCCGGCTTGAACAGTCGATCGGCGTAGGTCCCCGGGCGCTGCGCTTCATGAACCAGGTCCACGGGGCAAATGTTGCCGTCATGGACACCGGTTCCCCGTCGCCCGAGGCGGACGCCATGGTGTCGCGCGGCCTGCCGCTGGCGGTCATGGTGGCCGACTGCATTCCCGTCCTGCTTGCCGGAACTGCCGCGAACGGTCCTATCCTGGCCGCCGTCCATGCCGGCCGCCCGGGCGTCGCCAACGGCGTGCTTCCTGCCGCGGTGGAGACGATGGCGTCCCTGGGCGCGTCCGGCATCCGGGCCTGGCTCGGCCCGTCAATCTGCGGTGCCTGCTACGAGGTTCCGGCAGCGCTCCGCGAGGATGTGGCGGAGCGCGTGCCTGCAGCCTGGAGCAGCACTTCCTGGGGAACGCCCGCGCTGGACCTTCCGGCCGGTGCCCGCAGCCAGCTCGAGGCAGCGGGTGTGCAGGTGGAATACTCCGGCGCCTGCACCCTGGAAACGGAAAGCCTCTACTCCTACCGGCGGGACCGGAACACGGGCCGGTTCGCCGGGCTGGTGTGGTGCCATGACTGACCACCTTGCCGGCGGGGAAGCCGCAGGGAACGACCCCCGGTCCCTTGAGCTGGCGGAACGCCTCGCGGCGGTCAGGCGGCGGATCTCCGCCGCGGCTGAGGCCGCCGGCCGCCGTGACAGGTTGCCGTCCCTCATCGTGGTCACCAAGTTCCATCCCGCCGCGGACATCCGGCGGCTTGCCGCCCTTGGGGTCACCGACGTGGGCGAGAACCGGGACCAGGAAGCGGCCGCGAAAGCGGAGGAGCTCGTGGATTGCGGGCTGACCTGGCACTTCGTTGGCCAGCTGCAGACCAAGAAGGCCAAATCGGTGGTTCGCTACGCCTCCGCCGTGCACTCGGTGGACCGCCCCCAGCTGGTGGCCGCACTGGCTAAGGCTGCCCGCGACGAGATGGACGCCACCGGCCGGGCCCCCTTGGACTGCTTCATCCAGGTAAGCCTTGAAGACGACGCCGGGGCCCACCGCGGCGGGGCGGCGCCCGCCGATGTCCCCGGACTGGCGGAGGGGATCGCCGCTGAAGGCAGCCTGCGCCTCGCCGGCATCATGGCGGTTGCCCCCCTGGGCCTGCCGCCCGCGCCGGCCTTCGAGAAGCTGGCCGGAATTTCCTCGCGCCTGGTGGCCGGGCACCCCGGCGCCACGGCGATCTCGGCGGGCATGAGCCAGGACCTTGAAGCGGCGGTCATGTTCGGAGCGACACACCTTCGAATCGGTTCCGATATTCTCGGTTCCCGTCCCGCCGTGGGGTAGCGTCGGTCCTGTTGGAAGTGATGGGCGGGG